>VGHK01000035.1 GCA_016868305.1 Betaproteobacteria bacterium
AAGATGAACTGCCCCGTGCCGCTGGTGGGCGACTTTCATTTCAATGGCCACAAGCTCCTGGCCGAGGTGCCCGAGTGTGCCGTGGCGCTCTCCAAGTACCGCATCAACCCGGGCAATGTCGGCCGCGGGGCCAAGCGTGACACGCAGTTTGGGGCCATGGTGGAGGCCGCCCTGCGCTACAACCGCCCGGTGCGTATTGGGGTGAACTGGGGCAGCCTCGACCAAGAACTTCTGGCACGCCTCATGGATGAAAACGCCGCGCGCAAAGAGCCCTGGGATGCCGGTGCCGTGATGCGCGAGGCCCTTGTAATGTCTGCCATACAGAGCGCCGAACAGGCCGTGGCCTGGGGCATGTCCAGGAACAACATTATTCTCTCGGCCAAGGTCTCGGCCGTGCAAGACCTTATCAGCGTCTATCGTGAACTCGCCCGGCGGTCAGCGTTTGCCCTGCATCTGGGGCTTACCGAGGCCGGCATGGGCACCAAGGGTATTGTCTCGTCAACGGCCGCCATGGGGGTCTTGCTGCAGGAAGGCATTGGCGACACCATTCGCGTGTCGCTTACGCCCGAGCCCGGGGGTGACCGCCGGCGCGAGGTGGTCGTGGCCCAAGAGATGCTGCAGGTACTGGGCCTTCGGGCCTTCACGCCTCTGGTGATCGCCTGCCCTGGGTGTGGCCGCACCACATCCACCTTCTTTCAAGAACTCGCCAATAAGGTACAGGCCTATCTGCGTGACCAGATGCCTGTCTGGAAGACCCGCTACCCGGGCGTGGAGTCGATGAACGTGGCAGTGATGGGCTGTGTGGTAAATGGCCCCGGCGAGAGCAAGCATGCCAATATCGGCATCAGCCTGCCCGGCACGGGCGAGAGCCCCGTGGCTCCGGTATATATTGATGGCGAGCGCGGCCCCACCCTCAAGGGCGACCGCATTGCCGAAGAGTTTCAGGCCCTGGTGGCCCAGTATGTTGAAGACCACTACGGGGCGGCCGCCCGATTAAAAGACCCCTCACATGCCTAGCCTGCTCGCCCAGCCCGCGCCCACAGACGCAACCTTGCGGTCCGCAAAACCCACGGCGCTCTCTGCCGTGAAGGGCATGAACGACCTGCTTCCAGAAGACATGGCGATCTGGGAGCATGTAGAGGCAACTGCCGCCTATGTATTTCGCCAGTATGGCTACAGGGCCATTCGCACACCCATTGTCGAGCAAACCGCGGTCTTTGTTCGGGCCATCGGCGAGGTCACCGATATTGTTGAAAAAGAGATGTACACCTTCACCGATGCGCTCAACGGCGAGCAGCTTACGCTGCGGCCAGAGAACACGGCCGCGGTGGTGCGTGCGGCAATCGAACACAACCTGTTGTACGAAGGGCCGCAGCGCCTGTGGTACTTCGGCCCCATGTTTCGGCACGAGCGGCCCCAGAAAGGGCGGTACCGGCAGTTTCATCAGTTTGGAATTGAGGCGCTCGGGCATGGCAGCCCTGAGGTGGATGCCGAGCAGCTGCTGCTAGTCTGGCGGCTTTGGGAGGCCTTGGGTATCAAGCCCGAGCAACGCCCAGCGCTTGAGATTAATTCGCTGGGGGCTTCTGCAGAGCGGGCGGCCCACCGCGAGGCATTGGTGGCCTACTTTTCAGCCCATGCCTCTGCCCTGGATGCCGACAGCCAGCGAAGGCTTGGCACCAACCCCCTGCGTATTCTCGATAGCAAGAACCCGGCGATGCAGCCAGTCATTGCCGATGCGCCGCAACTGCCAGACTTTCTCGGCGACGAATCGCGCCGGTTTGAAGACCAGGTGCTCGATATCCTCACCCAGGCGGGGGTGCCGTTTCGCCAGAACCCCCGGCTCGTGCGTGGGCTCGACTACTACAACCTCACCGTTTTCGAATGGGTGACCGATCTTCTGGGCGCCCAAGGTACGGTATGTGGGGGAGGCCGGTACGACGGACTGATTGAGATGATGGGCGGAAAGCCGGCCCCGGCCTGTGGCTTCGCTATCGGTGCCGAGCGCCTTATTGGCCTGCTGCAGGCCTGTGCGCCTCTAAAGACCGGGCCCCTGTTGGAT
The DNA here is from genome assembly GCA_016868305.1 of Betaproteobacteria bacterium. Classification (GTDB taxonomy): domain Bacteria; phylum Pseudomonadota; class Gammaproteobacteria; order Burkholderiales; family Burkholderiaceae_A; genus Hahnella. The sequence continues at coordinate 2,060 of VGHK01000035.1, forward strand.
GTCTACCTGATGCACTGGGGCGAGGGCTCGACTGCCCAGGCAATGGTCACTGCCGAAGCCCTGCGCAGCCGTGGACTTGCGGTGCAGATGCATGCAGGGGGCGGCAGTGTAAAGTCTCAAATAAAAAAGGCTGATGCCAGCGGTGCCCAGGTGGCTGTGATTCTTGGCGAGGATGAGCGGGCGGCCGGCAAGGCCACCCTAAAACCTTTACGCGGGCAGGCCGACCAGAGAACCGTGTTGCCGGGCGACCTAGCCGAGGCAGTGCTCTGCCTCACACGCTAACCCAGGTACAGAGTCAGACCAACCCAAGCCAACCAAGAGGCAGTAACCATTTCATGCGCGAAGATCTAGAACAAGAAGAACAACTGGCAGCGGCCAAGGCCTTCTGGAGGGCAAACCGTCTGTGGATTCTGAGCCTGGGCTGGGCCATTCTGATTACCGTTGCCGGCTATCAGGGCTGGACGGCCTGGCAGTCCCACCAGGGGCAGAAGGCCTCGGGGCTGCTGTCTGCGCTCGAGCAGGCGGTGCAAGACCAGGATCTCGACAAGGCAACCGCCTTGGGCAAGACCCTCGCGGAGAACCATGCCGGAACCGACCAGCATGTTCTGGCTGCCTTTCGCATTGCCAAGGCCTACGCGGCAGGCAGTCAGTTCGAAGAAGCCGCCCAGTGGCTCAGGCCCGCAACGCTGGCACGCGATCCGGGCCTGGCCTGGGTGGCCCGACTGCGGCTTTCTGCCGTGCTCATCGACCTTGATCAACTGCCTCAGGCACTGGCGGCCTTGGAGGGCAGCCCACCAGAGTCATTCCTGGCCCAGGTAGATGACCGCCGCGGGGATATCCATGCCCTGCTTGGCCAGTTTGACCAGGCCCTCGCCTCCTGGAATAAGGCGCTCACAGCGCTGGGGGGGGAGCCCCCGAAGTCTGCCCTGGCCGATGTCGTGGCCCGTAAAATTGCCAGTGCGGACGCATTTAAGGCGCAGTCTGCCGGAAAGACGCAATGACCTTTTTCTCCTCTCAGTTTGTTTCCCTCAGAACCACTGCGCTGCAGGCTCTCCTGCTTGCCGCCCTGGCCATGGGCATTGTCGGCTGCTCGGGTGCCAAGCGGCCCAAGCCTGTCGAGCTCTCCGCCATCACCCCACAGTTGGCGCTCAAGCCGGTGTGGTCGGTACAAACGGGGCCCACCGTGGCGGCGGCCTCGGGTCAGGGCGCCTTTTCCCCAGCGGTATCGGCTGGGCTGGTGGTTGTCGCCAGCCAGCAGGGCAGAATCACAGCCGTCAGTATTGCATCCGGCGCGGTGCAGTGGTCTGCGGAACTGGGGGTACGTATTGCCTCGGGTGTGGGCACAGGGGCCGGCGCGGCTGAGGGCCTATTTGCAGTGGTCACCGAGCCAGGTGAGCTGGTGCTTCTCGATCGGGCAGGGGCTGTGCGATGGCGGGCTGCCCTTGGGGGCGTCTCCCTGGAGCGGCCGGTAATTACTGGCGGCGTGGCGGCCGTGCGGCTCATGGATAACCGCCTGATTGGCTGGGACCTTGAAACCGGCGCACGGCGCTGGGTGATACAACGATCAATGCCGCCCCTGGTGCTGCATGGCGAGTCCGGCCTGCGGGCCGCATCGCCCCAAGAACTCGATTTCGGCGCAAACCCACTCGGCCCTGGCGACCTTCTGGCAAATCTGCCCGGCGGCAGAGCGCTCTGGGTGAATGCGGCCACCGGCGTGGTGAGCGCAGAGTCCCAGGTGGCCACCCCACGGGGCAGTAATGAGGTCGAGCGGCTTGCCGACCTGCTCGGGGCTCCCGAGGTGCTCGAAGATGCTGTCTGCCTTGCGGTCTATCAGAACTCAGTAACCTGCCTCGCGGCAGACCTGAGCCGGACGCTCTGGCAGCAGAGGCTCGGGGTGGTTGTGCCTGTTGCTGCCGACCCAAGGCTGGTCGTTGCGGTCGATGCCAGTGCCCGGGTGGTGGCCTTTGACCGAGCCGCTGGAGGCCGGGTCTGGCAGAACGACCGGCTGTTTCTGCGTGGCCTGTCTGCGCCCGTTTCGTTTGACCGCGCGGTCTGGGTGTCTGACTATCAGGGCTACCTGCACGGGCTGAGCCGCGAAGATGGCAGCCTGATTGCCCGCAGCCTGCTGCCCGGGGGTAAGGCCTCTGGGCCCATGCTGGCCACCCGTCAGGGTCTGTTGGTTCAGACCCAAGGGGGCTATGTCATGCTCCTGCGGCCCTAAGCCTTTTTCTCCGCCATGGCCGTAAAGCCTGTGGTCGTCTTGGTTGGACGGCCCAATGTGGGCAAGTCCACGCTCTTTAACCGGCTTACGCGGTCGCGCGATGCCCTCGTGGCCGACATGCCCGGCCTCACCCGAGACCGCCACTATGGGGAAGGGCGGGTTGGGCCCGGCCCCTATCTCATCGTGGACACTGGCGGGTTCGAGCCCGTGGCCAAGGACGGCATCATGGCCGAGATGGCCCGGCAGACCCGCCAGGCAGTATCAGAGGCCGAAGTGGCGGTCTTTCTGCTTGATGGCCGGCACGGCCTTGCCCCTCAAGACCATCAGATTGCCGATATCCTGCGCCGGTCCGGGCGCCCAGTGGTTCTGGCCGTAAACAAGCTCGAGGGGCTTACGGGGGAGGGCCGCACTGCCGAGTTTTATGAACTCGGGCTCGGTGAGCCCCTGCCGATATCGGGAGCCCATGGTGATGGCGTCTATGCCTTGATGGAAACAGCACTCGAGGCCGCCCAGCGTTTTCTCGGGCCTGCGCACGACAGCGAGGAAGAGCCCGACGAAGAGAAGCTGCCATTGCCTCTGCCCGAGGGCCTTTCTGATGCCCCGCTTGCCCACGGTGCCCAGAGGATTCCTTCCAAAGGCCTGCGGGTCGCCATCGTGGGGCGCCCCAATGTGGGGAAGTCTACTTTGGTCAATGCCCTTTTGGGTGAAGAGCGCATGATCGCCTTTGACATGCCGGGAACCACGCGGGATGCCATTGAGATTCCTTTTGTCCGCAACAATATTCCCTTTCGGCTGATCGACACCGCTGGCCTGCGGCGCCGAGGCAAGGTATTTGAGGCGATTGAGAAGTTTTCAGTAATTAAGACACTGCAGGCCATTGGGTCTGCCCATGTGGCGGTGCTGCTGCTCGATGCCCAGCAAGACATATCCGACCAGGATGCCCATATTGCAGGCTTCGTTACCGAATCGGGCCGGGCCCTGGTGGTGGGCGTGAACAAATGGGATGGTCTGGATACCGTGGCACGCGATGAGGCCAAGCGGCTCTTGGCCCGCAAGCTGCCCTTTTTGTACTGGGCCAAGACCCACTTTATCTCGGCCCGCACCGGTCAGGGCATCGACGCCCTGATGCGCTCGGTGCTCGATGCCTACGGGGCGGCCACCCGCAAGCTTTCCACGCCGAAACTCACCCGGGCTCTGCGCGAGGCGGTGGAGCGGCAGCAGCCCCCGCGGCGGGGCGGGCAACGGCCAAAGCTGCGTTATGCCCACCAGGGTGGGCAGAACCCCCCTATCGTGGTTGTCCACGGAACCTCTCTGGACCAGGTGTCGGACGTCTACAGGCGTTACCTTGAGGCGCAGTTTCGGCAGAAGTTTGCCCTGGAGGGCACGCCATTGCGGATAGAATGGAAGACTGCAAAAAACCCCTACGTGCAGAGGGCATGACCGGATCATGGCTAGGCGTTATAGTGCTGCGACTACAACTAATATAGAAAGACCGGAGCCAGACCATGTCGATGAATAAAGGCCAAGCCCTCCAAGATCCTTTTTTGAATGCGCTTCGCAAGGAGCATGTCTCGGTCTCTGTCTATCTCGTTAATGGCATTAAGCTGCAGGGCCACATAGAGTCCTTTGACCAGTACGTTGTGCTCTTAAAGAACACGGTCACCCAGATGGTCTACAAGCACGCGATCTCTACTATTGTTCCGGCGCGTGCGGTGCACTTCTCGATTGAAGGCGAATCCAGCTGATCAGCTCGTGCCCGTAGGCCTGGCCGAGCTTGGCAGTTTTGCCGGCAAGGGCCAGTACGAGGCGCAGTTCTCCCGGTGTCCCCGAACTCTGGTGGTTGCCTTGCAGCTGGGCAGGGCCAGTGCTGCTGCTGGCACGCCCAATACCCAAGAAATAGCCGAACTCGTTGCCTCTTCAGGGGCGCAGGTGGTTGCCACGGTAACCGGAAGGCGCGACCGCCCCGATCCAGCTTTGTTTATTGGGTCTGGCAAGGCCGAGGAAATCCGGCTGCTCAGCGCCGACCAGGGGGTGGAGCTGGTGGTCTTCGACCATGAACTCTCGCCTGCGCAGCAGCGCAATCTTCAGAATGCGCTTGGACGCCGGGTTATAGACCGGGTGGCCCTTATTCTCGATATCTTCGCCCTGCGCGCCCAGAGCCATGAGGGCAAGCTGCAGGTGGAACTCGCCCAGCTTAACTACCTTTCAGCCCGGCTGGTACGGGGCTGGACCCACCTGGAGCGGCAGCGCGGGGGTATCGGGCTGCGCGGCCCAGGCGAAACCCAGCTGGAGACCGACCGTCGTCTGCTCGGTCAGCGCGTGAAGTATCTTAAGCAGCGCCTGGCGGGGCTGGATCGGCAGCGGCTGAACCGCCGGCGGGGCCGTGGCCGCGACGGAAGCCTGAAGGTCTCGCTTGTTGGCTACACCAATGCCGGAAAGTCGACCATTTTCAATGGCCTCACCCATGCGGGCGTGCTTGCCATGAACCAGCTGTTTGCCACTTTAGACACCACGAGTCGTCGGGTTTTTCTGGCCCCGGGGCAGTTCATGGTGCTCTCCGATACCGTAGGCTTTATTCGCGCCCTTCCACACAGCCTAATCCAGGCCTTTAAGTCCACGCTGCAAGAGGCCGCCGAGGCCGATCTGCTGCTCCATGTGATTGATGCCGCCGATCCTGAGCGACATGCCCACGAGGACGCGGTGAACCAGGTGTTGGCTGAAATCGGTGCCGCCGACGTCCCCCGAATTCAGATTCTGAATAAGGCCGATCTTTTGCAACTACCGTGCCGACTCGAGCATGGTGCCTGTGGTAGCATCAGTCGCGTTTGGATCAGCGCGGCACAGGGCCAAGGGCTTGATCTGGTGCGGCGCGCTGTGTCCTTTTTTGGCTGGCCATCGCCCGCTCCCGACGCTACGGAGCAGGATGCCATTGACGCACTAACTGCCGGCGCCCCCATTTATCCTCATTCTCTGCTGTAAAGGCGTGTAGCTCTCTCATGATCAGAAGACTAAGGCGTATTTTTTCGATTGGTGACCCTCGGTGGGGCCGCGGATCCTCTTCCGAGGACGAAGGAGGGTCTTCCGGTCGCCCTGCGCAAGGTTCTCAAGACGACAACGACAGCAATCGGCCGGATTCCGATGGTCCTCGGCCCACCGGTGGTGGCCGTCGACCTTCTTCTGATGGCCCTCCCGATCTCGACGAGGTCTGGCGCGACTTCAACCGCCGCCTCAGCGGGCTTTTCGGCAACAAGCGCGGCGGTGGCGGTGGCGGCCCGCGTAACCCTTGGGGGGGAAATCGCGGCGGGGGCGGTGGGTCTGGTCAGGGCCCGTCTATGCCCTCCATGCAGTTCAGTGCGGGGCTGCTTGGTGTGATTATTGGCGGCATGTTGCTGCTCTGGCTGGCTTCGGGCTTCTATATTGTGCAAGAGGGCCGCGCGAGTCTGGTCTTGCGTTTTGGTGAGTACAAGTACTCTACAGGGGCAGGCTTCAAATGGCGTATGCCGTATCCCATTGAAAGCCACGAGCTTGTTGACATCGCCCAACTGCGTCAGACCACCATCGGCTATCGTGGCGAACGGGCCGGTGGCCAGGGCCGTGACTCGCTTATGCTTACCCGCGACGAAAACATGATCGACCTGCAGTTTGCGGTGCAGTACCGGGTGGGGCGCCCCGAAGACTATCTCTTTAACAATGTTCGTCCCGACGACATCGTTACCCAGGCGGCCGAAACCGCCATGCGGGAGGTCGTTGGCCGCAGTGCCGCAGATGCCGTGCTCTATGAGAACAAAGAGGCGATTGGTCGAGAGGTTCTTGAGATCACCCAGCGTATTGCCGACCGTTACGAATCGGGGCTCACCATCGTGAATGTCACCATTCAGAATGTGCAGCCACCTGAAGAAGTACAGGCCGCCTTTAGTGATGCTATTAAGGCCGCGCAAGATGCAGAGCGGGTGAAGAACGAAGGCCAGGCCTATGCCAATGATGTTATTCCGCGCGCCCGTGGTGCGGCCGATAGGCTAATCGAAGAGGCCGAGGGCTACCGCGAACGCGTGGTCGCACAGGCCCAGGGTGATGCCGAACGGTTTAACCGGGTGGTTGCCGAGTACTCTAAGGCGCCTGCCGTTACCCGCGAGCGTCTGTATCTCGAGACCATGCAAGAGGTCTTCACCAATGTCAGCAAGGTCATGATCGACTCTCGGGCCAACAGTAATCTTTTGTATCTGCCACTCGACAAGATTCTTCAGCAGACTTCCTCTGAGGCACAGCGCGCGGCTCAGGCCGCAGTTGGCCAGTCCGGTGGCACAGCATCGGCGGGTGATGCCTCAGCACCGGGTAACCCAGCTGCTGCATCCTCCGCAACCAATCGCAATGTGCCTGCTGCACCGAGCCTCAGAGACCGTTTTAGGGAGACCCGCTAAATGAATCGTATTGTTGCCGTCGTTGCGGGCCTGTTTCTGCTGGTGCTGCTTGGCAGCACCATGATCTTTGTGGTCGACCAGCGTCAGCATGGCCTAGTCTTTGCGCTGGGTGAGATCCGTCGGGTCATTTCCGAGCCGGGCCTGTACTTTAAGCTTCCGCCGCCGTTTCAGAATGTCGTGTTTGTCGAAAAGCGTACCCTTACCATCGACAACCCCGATGCAGACCGGTTCATCACCCGTGAGAAGCAAAACGTGGTGGTCGATACCTATGTGAAGTGGCGGGTTGCCGACCCCCGCGTCTTCTTCACCAGTGTGGCGGGTCGTGCGGCCAGTGCCGAAGATCGCATCTCTCGGGCCCTGCGCGATGGCCTGAACAACGAGATCGCCACCCGTACCGTAAATGAGGTGATCTCGGGAGCCCGGGAACAGGTGATGGCCGGGGTCTTTCGGCGGGTAACAGAAGACGCCAAGCAGATTGGCGTGCAGATTATTGACGTGCGCCTGCGGCGGGTGGATTTTGCCGAAGAGATTCGCGACTCAGTCTTTCGACGTATGGAGTCTGAGCGTAAGGCCATTGCCAGCGAGCGCCGATCTACTGGTGCGGCCGAGTCTGAAAAGATTCGCGCCAATGCCGACCGTCAGCGTGAGGGAATTCTGGCCCAGGCCTATCGCCGCGCTCAGGGAATTCGAGGGGATGGTGATGCACGATCGGCGGCGGCCTATGCCTCTGCCTTTGGCCAGAATCCAGAGTTCGCTTCCTTCTACCGAAGCCTGCAGGCGTATCGTGAGAGCTTTAATAAGAGTTCCGACTTTATCATTGCCGATCCGCAGTCTGACTTCTTTAAGTACTTCAAGGCACCGAACCGTCGGTAGTTGTTCTGATGGAAAAACGGTTTTCCCGGGATAGGGCCGGATGATGCCCGCCTGGCTGCTGCCAGACCATGTCTCCGACATGCTGCCGAGCGAGGCAGCGCGGGTAGAGCGGTTGCGGCGCAGGCTTCTCGACCTCTTTGCATCCTATGGCTATGGCCTGATCCAGCCACCGCTGATCGAGTATGCCGATGCCATGAACCTTTCGGGCGCGGCAGACTTAGATGCCCGCAGTTTTAAGCTGCTTGACCCTCTCTGCGGCCGGCTGCTGGCCATTCGGCCGGATCTCACGCCGCAGGCAGCCCGGGTAGATGCGCATTTGATCAATAGTGATGGCATCTCGCGGCTTTGCTATGCCGCATCTGTGCTCCATGCCCAGCCCTCAGGCCTGCTTGCAAGCCGTGAACCGATTCAGGTGGGCTGTGAGCTTTACGGCCATGCGGGGCTAGAGGCAGACCTCGAAATCCAGGAACTGGTGCTGGCAAGCCTTACTGTTGCGGGCGTGGAAGAGACCCACCTCGACCTTACCGACAGAGGCATTTTTCTTGCCCTGCGTGCGGCAGACCCTAGCCTGCCTGCTGTCGAGGCCCAGGTGCTCTCGGCCCTGCAGGCAAAAGAGACCGGCTATTTTGATCACCTGACCAGTCTCATGCCGGCAACACGTGCTGCCCTGGTGAGTCTGGTGGGATTGTATGGGCCCGCGAAGGGCGAGCAGGGCGTGGTTGCACGGGCGCGGGTAGCACTTGGCCAGGTGCCCAATGCAGCGGCCGTGCATCAGGCTATAGACCGGCTTGAGGCCGTGGCCGATTCGGCCTTGTTTGTGCAGCATCCCCGCTGCCAGCTCACGATTGACCTTGCCGACCTGCAGGGCTGGCAGTACCACAATGGCGTTATGTTCTCGGCCTATTGCAAGGGCTCGCCCGATGCCCTGGTGCGCGGGGGGCGATACGATGGTGTTGGCGCTGCGTTTGGCCGGGCCCGTCCGGCTACGGGGTTTAGCCTGGAGTTGCGCGCGCTCGCGGCATTGACATCCGAACAGGAGTTACAGAGCGGTGCTGATCCGCAGGAACTGATTGCCGCGGACTGGTCCGCGCGCGAGCAGCCAGGCTATCTGCAGAAGGTTGCCGAACTTCGCGCCTCCGGCCGCTGCGTGGCCTTTTTTCCCCATGCCGAATGGAAAGACTATCCCGGCCCCCGACTCGAACCTAGTCTATCGCGAACCTAGAGAGACTCTTCCATGACATCGTTACACTCCGCTCACGGAACGCGCCCTCGCCGTAACCTGGTGATCGTCGGCACCCAATGGGGTGATGAGGGCAAGGGCAAGATCGTGGACTGGCTTACCGAAGAAGTGGCTGGCGTTGTGCGGTTTCAGGGTGGCCACAATGCCGGACACACACTGGTTGTTAATGGCAAGAAGACCGTGTTGCGTCTGATTCCCTCAGGCATCTTGCATCCGCACGTAACCTGCTATATCGGCAATGGCGTGGTCTTATCGCCCCAGGCACTGCTTTCTGAAATAGACGAACTACAGGCCAGTGGCCTATCGGTGGAGCCACGGCTAAAGATCAGCTGGGCCTGCCCGCTTATCCTGCCCGTGCATGTGGCGCTAGACCAGGCGCGCGAGGCGGCCCGCGGTGAGGCCAAGATTGGTACTACTGGCCGCGGTATTGGCCCTGCCTATGAAGACAAGGTAGCTAGGCGGGCCATTCGGCTCATCGACCTGCGCACACCAGAGCTTCTGCGTACTCGCCTAGAAGAACTTCTGCGGCTTCATAACCATGTGCTTACCGGATTTCTGCAGGCCCCGCCAGTATCTGCCGAAGATACCTTTGCGCTTTTGATGCAGCTTGCCCCGCGGCTCTTGTCGATGGCCGCCGACGTGCCTGATCTTCTTGACCGCGAGATGCGTGCGGGTCATAAGCTTTTGTTCGAGGGCGCGCAGGGGTCGCTGCTCGACATTGACCATGGCACCTATCCTTTTGTTACCAGTAGCAACTGCGTTGCGGGCGCGGTGGGCCCGGGGGCGGGGGTTGGCCCGGGGCAGATCGACTATGTCTTGGGCCTTACCAAGGCCTATGCCACACGCGTGGGCTCGGGCCCCTTTCCAACAGAACAGACCAACGATATCGGGGCGCACCTGGCCCAGCGTGGTAATGAGTTTGGCTCGGTAACGGGGCGGCCGCGCCGCTGCGGCTGGTTTGATGCCGCAGCGCTGCGCCGATCGATTCAGATTAATGGGGTTTCGGGCCTGTGCATTACCAAGCTTGATGTGCTTGATGGTCTGGCGGAAATTAAGCTCTGCGTGGGCTACGATACCCCGTCCGGTCGGCTTGACGTACTGCCCTTTGGGGCCGATCAGGTGGCGGCCTGCAGACCGGTCTATGAATCGTGGCCAGGCTGGCAGGGCTCTACCGCTGGCGTGAAGCACTGGGGCGCGCTTCCGCAGGAAGCCCAAAAATACCTGCGGCGGTTGTCTGAGGTTACCGGTGCCCCCATTGCTATGGTGTCAACCGGCCCGGAGCGGGACGAGACCATTCTGCTCGAGCACCCCTTCGGCAATTAGAGTTCGGTCTAGCCCATCATGGGTTCGAGGGACTGCAGGGGTTATTTGCGACGGAACGAAGGTGGAGTCGCGAATCTCCTGCAGGGCCCGAGCGATCTGGGTATAGGGCCCAAGCAATTGTGCCGATTAATGGCCGGTCTAGCCCATGACCGGTCGTCGCCTCGCGAAAGGCAGGCACGCTCGGTTGGAAGCGTTGCCAAGTCAGGTTCTTTGTTAATCTCGAACTGGGCCATAGCGTAGAGCGGGCCTGCAGTCCAGGGTGTGAACGACCCTCTATCCATAGACCCAAAGGGCTGTACACCTCAGATACCGAGTGCGTGGCCCGCTTAGAGAGCGTTAATAGGAATCTTCACATAGGCCGTACCGTTAGATTCTTTTGGGGGAAGTTCGCCAGCGCGAATGTTGATCTGCACGGCCGGCAGAATAAGAACAGGCATTTCCAGCGTCTCATCGCGCCTGGTGCGCATCTCAACAAACTGCTGCTCGCTGATGCCGTCATGCACATGAATATTTTTCGCACGCTGGTCTGCCACGGTTGTCTCGAACTGAACCGAGCGGTTATTGGGCGGGTAGTCGTGGCACATAAACAGCCGTGTTGCGGGGGGCAGGCTAAGCAGCTTACGCACTGAGGCATAGAGCGTCTTGGCATCGCCACCAGGAAAGTCGCAGCGGGCGGTACCCACATCGGGCATGAACAGGGTGTCACCAACAAACACCGCGTCGCCCACCTGGTAGGCCACACAGGCAGGCGTATGACCGGGTACAGCCATTACGCGTGCGGTGAGATCGCCGATGTGGAATTCTTGTGTGTCTTTATGCAGTGCATCGAACTGCGAGCCGTCCATGCGGAACTCCGGCTCAAGGTTGAAAATACCCTTGAACACCTTCTGCACCTTGGTGATCTGGTCGCCGATGCCGATTTTGCCGCCGAGTTTGTGCTTGAGATAGGGTGCAGCACTAAGGTGGTCAGCGTGCGCATGGGTCTCCAGAATCCATTCCACCTTGAGCGCGTGCGCATGAACGAAGTCGATCACTTTATCGGCCGAGTCGGTGCGGGTACGACCGGACTTGGGGTCGTAGTCGAGCACCGAGTCGATGATGGCAGCAACCGAGCCGACGCCACTGTGCACGATGTAGGTTACCGTCCAGGTTGCGGGGTCAAAGATACCGTGGACTTGCGGGTTAGTCAGGGGAGTGTTCATAGAGCAGTCCTTTAAGTTAAGTGTTTAATAGTATATTGACAAATATAGTATAAGTCAATAAAATGTTCTCAGTCCCACACTATCGATGACATAAGGAGCCCATGATGACGATTGACTGGACCCAATTCACCCCTTGGACGGCGTTGGCTGGGGGTATTTTGCTGGGCATTGCCTCCGCCGCATTCATTCTGGTGAATGGCCGGGTGCTGGGTGTTAGCGGCATTCTGGGGGGCCTGTTGGTCCCCTCACGCAGTGACACCAGTTGGCGGGTATTTTTTCTTTTGGGAATGGTGCTGGCCCCGGCTACGCTGACGCTGCTGGCACCGGGCCTTATCAGCGCGCCTCGTATTGAGGCGGGAACAGTGGCCATTATTGCTGCAGGCCTGTTGGTTGGGCTGGGTACCCGGTACGGCTCGGGCTGCACCAGCGGGCACGGCGTCTGTGGCCTGTCGCGGCTTTCGCCGCGCTCATTGGTAGCCACCCTGGCCTTTATGGCCTCAGGCTTTGCCACGGTCTATGTGATTCGTCACCTCATCTAAGGGAGCCTCTTATGCACCGCTTTTCTGAATTCGTCGTGGGGCTTTTGTTTGGCTGGGGCCTACTGATTTCGGGCATGACCGACCCCGGCAAGGTTCTGGGCTTTCTAGACCTCGCTGGCGCCTGGGACCCATCGCTGGCCTTTGTTATGGGTGGAGGCGTACTGGTCGGTCTGGTGGGTTTCACGCTTGCCAGGAAGCGTACCCGTAGCCTGCTGGGCTCGGCGATGCACCTGCCTACCTCGCGCGATCTCGACCGCCGCCTGGTGCTCGGCTCGCTTGCCTTTGGCGTTGGCTGGGGCCTGGCAGGTTTCTGTCCGGGTCCAGGTATTGTTGCCATGGGTGCGGGTGAGTCTCAGGCCGCATTGTTTGTAGTGGCCATGATCGTTGGCATGTTGTTGTTTGAGCTGCTCGACCGCAAGGCCAAAGCGTCTGCCGCGCGCGGTGCCGAAGCGTAAGGTGCGCAGGGGCGAACCCAGTTGTCTTTGATCGCCATGACCGACTGGACACGGGGGTACAACCGCACCACCTTGTCAAGCGACCTGGTGGCCGCGGTCATCGTAACCCTCATGCTCATCCCGCAGAGCCTGGCCTATGCAGCACTGGCCGGCCTGCCTCCGGAGGTGGGCCTCTACGCCAGCATCGCCCCGCTTCTGCTTTACGCGGTCTTTGGCAGCAGCCGGGTTCTCGCTGTAGGACCCGTGGCAGTCGTGTCGCTCATGACCGCCACGGCTATTGGCGATCTTGCCCAGGCAGGCTCACCCGCCTATTGGGCACTAGCCATCACGCTGGCCTTTATCTCCGGGCTCATGCTACTGCTCATGGGCCTGCTGCGCCTGGGCTTTCTGGCTAACTTCTTAAGCCATCCTGTGATCTCCGGATTTATCACTGCCTCAGCGCTGCTGATTGCTGCCGGTCAGCTCAAGGTAATCCTTGGCATTCGGGTCGAAGGCCAGAGCTTTCCTGAACTGATGCTGGGCCTGTTGCAACAGGCATCTCAGACACATGGCCTGACTGCGGTTATTGGCCTGAGCACCGTGGCATTCCTGTTCTGGGCGCGGCGGGGCTTAAAGCCAGTTCTGTCTCGACTCGGTCTGGGCCCGAGGCTGGCTGACGGGCTGGCAAGGGCGGCACCCGTAGCGGGTATTGCCATTGCGGCCTTACTCACCTGGGCTGGTCAATGGCAAGACCAGGGTGTACGCATTGTGGGTACAGTGCCGCAGGGGCTGCCGCCATTAACCCTTCCGTCGTGGGACTTTTCTTTGTGGCAGCAGCTGGCAGTGCCTGCCTTACTCATCAGCGTGGTTGGCTTTGTCGAATCGGTCTCGGTGGGCCAGACGCTAGCGGCCAAGCGCCGGCAGCGGATCGTGCCTGATCGTGAGCTTGTTGCCCTGGGTGCGAGCAACCTGGGTGCGGGGCTCACCGGGGGCTTTCCGGTCACCGGTGGGTTTGCCCGGTCGGTGGTGAACTTCGATGCTGGGGCACAGACACCGGCAGCGGGCATCTTTACCGCCGTGGGCATACTGCTTGCCGCCTTGCTGCTCACGCCGGCCCTGTACTATGTTCCGCAGGCAACGCTGGCGGCCACCATCGTGGTGGCTGTGTTGTCCCTGGTAGACCTTCGAATACTGCGCAGCACCTGGGCCTATTCGCGCTCGGACTTCTCGGCGGTCGTGGTTACCCTTTTGGTAACGCTTACCGCAGGAGTGGAAACTGGCCTGGTCGCTGGTGTCGCGCTGTCGCTAGTGCTTTACTTGTATAAAACCAGTCGCCCCCACATCGCCGAGGTGGGCCTGCTGCCTGGCACCGAACATTTTCGCAATGTGCTGCGTCACCCGGTGCGCACCAGTGCCCATGTGGCCAGCCTGCGCGTGGACGAGAGCCTCTACTTCGCCAATGCCCGGGTGCTCGAAGACAGAGTCAATGCGCTGGTCGCTGAAAGGCCACAGCTCAAACACCTGGTACTGCAGTGCTCTGCCATTAACGACATCGACGCAAGCGCGCTGGAAAGCCTAGAGGCCATAGACCAAAGGCTAGGCGATGCAGGCGCCCGGCTGCACCTGAGCGAGGTGAAGGGGCCGGTCATGGACCGGCTGCAGTCCACCGATTTTTTAAAGACGCTCAGTGGCAAGGTCTATTTAAGCCAGTATCAGGCAATCTCCGACCTGGCCCCCGAGGTCTTAGAGGCTTCCTCGCCCTCCATTGTGGATAGTGCTCGGGCATAAGCCCCGGCAGTCTCGCGCTCGTTGTGCCCTTCGTACTCTCTGTGCTCTCTGTGCTTACCGTTACGGCTTTGCAAGCGACAGGGCGATTGCGTCGGCGACTGCGGCAAGCGCAAAGTCTCTATCAGTTAGGCCCGCCGCCTCATGGGTGGTAAGACGCATATCGACCCGGTTATAGACATTGAACCACTCGGGATGATGGTCGGCTTTTTCGGCGGCCAGGGCCACCTGAGTCATGAAGCCAAAGGCCGAGCGAAAGTCACTAAAAACATACTGCCGCGAAATGGACAGCCCATCGGCGGCCAGCACCCAATCGGGCATGGTGGCCAGCCGTGACGATGCAATGTGGGGATCGAGGGGTTTCATACACTGGAAGTGTGTCATAGCCCAAGCCTTATTTGCTACATTTAAAGCATTTGAGGCAAAGGCCCTGATGTGACCCCCGATTTTACAGAGCAGTCCCTGGTTTTCGCGCTGGTAATTGGACACAAGAGCCCTGACACCGATAGTGTGGTCTCGGCCATGATGTTCTCGCAGATCATGCAACAGGTCTGTCTCATACCCTCTCTAGCCGGCTATCGTTTCCAGCCGTGCGTCACCGGCCCTTTAAACCCAGAGACGCGGTATGTGCTCAACCGATTCTCTGTCGACTGTCCTGCGCTGGTGGTGTCGCTGGAGAAGGACCAGCCAGTGTTCCTGGTGGACCATGCCGACTACGACCAGGCTGTCGATGGCCTGAAACAGGCGCAGATTTTAGGCGTTATTGATCACCATCGCGTCGGCGGGATCTCTACGCCAGGGCCGATTTTTGCGCGCTCCGAGCCTATTGGCAGTACCTGCTCTTTGCTGGCGAAAATGGCCTATGAGCAAGGTTTTGAGCCCGACCGCCAGCAGGCATCCTTGCTGCTCTGTGGGCTGGTGTCGGACACCCTAAACCTGACCTCGCCAACAACGACAGCGGAGGACAGGCGACTAGCCCAAGACCTTTGCCGGCTCAGCGGAATTTCTGTGCAGGAACTGGCCGATGGTCTCTTTGCTGCGAAGTCAGACATTTCCTCGTTGACCAGCGCAGAGCTGGTCGCCAAGGACTACAAGGCTTTTGACTCTGGTCGCACAGTCTTTGGGTTTGGGGTCTGGGAGACCACCAAGCCAGAGACCGTTTTTGCGCGTCGTCACGAGATCCTAGAGGCCTTGAAGGCGAAGAAGGCGCACGATGGCCTGAACCTTATTTTCTTTGCGGTTGTGGATATTGCGAAGTCTGAGAGTTTTTTGCTGATCGTTGGACCAGAGGAACAACAGATTGCTCAGAGCGTCTATGGCACGGCTGCCGAAAACGGGCTTGTGCCTCTGCCAGGCGTTATCTCGCGCAAAAAACAGATGCTTCCGCCTTTGATCAGCTTCTTAAAGGCCCGGGCAGAGACCCGCCACTAGATCTACAGACCAATACCTGCCACCCTATCATCGTCCCGACCACATTCGGGAGGTATGCCGTACCCCGCTGATCGGACGATCAATTGCTTATCAAGCTCTACCTGAAACCAGATGCACAGGGAGTTTTCGAACCGATAAGACCAGACCTCTCCGCGGCTGCGGCCCAGAAGGGTCTTCTCAAGGGATGGGCCAATAACTGCCTCTACCTCTTGGCCAGACATACCAGGGTTAATGTTCTCGAAGTTTTTCTCGTGGAGCACCTGCTTCCATTGCCTCAGGACATCAGAGCGGTCAAAGTCGATCATGTAGGTATGAAGGCCATAGGGCCCTCTTGCATAGACGAGACGAGTACCGTCTTGTAAAGACTTCTGCTGAGTTGGCGGTCCCATGCTGGCCACCACCTCTGCCCGCGACTTGCCTACAAGCTTCTGAGACGGACCGTATGAGGAGCAGGCAGCAATCATTGTGCTGAGGAACGCCAGCAGCACGATTTTGTGGCTGAGACGTGACATGGTGAGAGCCTCCCAAAAAGGACAGTGTGGACACTTGACCCGGATGCTCGCTATTTTGCCATCGACAGCACAGGAAAAACCCTGAAACTTGGGCCTTCGGTGCCGAAACCTGCACCTTTTCTGAGTAGACTGCGGTTCAGTATGAGAGAAGACCAGAACCGACGGATTACCCATATTGGTCCCGGCACCCCTGCAGGCAGATTGTTGCGCCAATACTGGCAGCCCGTGGCC
Organism: Betaproteobacteria bacterium; assembly: GCA_016868305.1. Classification (GTDB taxonomy): domain Bacteria; phylum Pseudomonadota; class Gammaproteobacteria; order Burkholderiales; family Burkholderiaceae_A; genus Hahnella. The sequence goes on from VGHK01000035.1 coordinate 18,269, forward strand.
TTGGTTGACGAGTTTGACCCGCTGCTTGATCCCCGCATGGTCGAGCGTCCGATTAAACCGGTGCGGCTGCTGGGGCAGGATCTTGTGCTTTTTAAAGACCATGCGGGACGCATTGCGCTTTTGGATCGAGACTGTCCCCACCGAGGGGCCGACCTGGCCTTTGCCCGCTACGAGTCAGATGGAATTCGGTGCCCCTTTCATGGCTGGAAGTTTGATGCCACGGGGCAGTGCCTTGAAACGCCAGCCGAGCCCGAAGGCAGTTCGTTCTGCCATCGCATTAAGCAAAGAAGCTACCCGGTGGCGGTGCGCTCGGGGATTATCTTTGCATGGCTTGGGCCGGAAGACCAGACGCCGCCGCCGTTTCCGCAGTTTGATTGCTTTCTCGCCTCAGGCAGTCACACATTTGCCTTTAAGGGCTGGCTTGAGTGCAACTGGCTTCAGGCCCTTGAGGTGGGCATTGACCCGGCGCATGCCTCGTATCTGCATCGCTATTTCCAGGATGCCTCGATTGCTGATAGCTACGGCAGGCAGTTTCGAGGCGCATCGTCGGGAACAGACTGGCCGATGACCAAGATTCTGCGAGAGTTTGGGCGGCCGGAGATCTTGGTGGAGCCCGCAGCCCACGGGCTGCAGCTTACTGCGCTGCGCCATCTCAGCGACGCGCAGGTGCATGTTCGGGTCACGCATCAGGTGTTTCCGCAGGCTTTTGTGATTCCTCTGTCGGAGGAAATCACCATCACCCAGTGGCACGTGCCGGTGGATGACCATCACAGCTACTGGTATGCGATTTTTACGGGCTTTGGCGCGGCGCTTGATAAAAACGAGATGCGCCGTCAGCGCCTTGCCCTGTATACCTTGCCTGACTATAAGCCCAGGGTAGGCCGCCACAACGACTGGGGGTTTAATGCCCAAGAGCAAAGGGAACATACCTTTACGGGAATGGGGCAGGACATCAATGTCCACGACCAATGGGCCGTTGAATCGCCCGGAGCCATTCAAGACCGAACGCGTGAACACCTGGCTAGCTCTGACAAAGGCATCATGGCTTTTCGCCGAATGCTCCTGGCAGCGATTGACGCTGTGGAGAAAGACCAGCCGGTACCCTTGTTGCCGCGTTCGTCGGAACAGGCTAAGGAACTCATGGGGCCTGAGACGATTGACACCATCGTAGATGAGGCATCCTGGCAGACCGCCTGGAAGAGTCGGGTAGAGCAGTTGCGTAATAACGCACCCTGGCGATGTGGGGCAGAGACGAATGCCTCAGGCGTCGAGTCAAGCAGGCTCTAGTCGCGGGTCTGTGATGTCTTTTATTGCGCGGCACGGCCTGTACACCGAGTCGCAGCAGCGTGCTGCAGGGGTTCTCGATACGCTCTTTAAGGGTCGCGAGTTCACAGCCATTCGGTTGTCATTCCCAGACCTTCACGGCATTCTTCGTGGCAAAGAGGTTAGTCTTGCGCTGGCCCGTGATTCGCTGGAGCATGGAATTCCCATGGTGGGCACGCTCTTGTTAAAGGATACCGCGCACCGCACGGCCTGGCCTGTATTCAGCCCTCACGAAGCGCAATCCGCCGGCTTAGACCCTGACTTCTGGGGGGCGGGAGACGTGGTGATGGTGCCGCTGCCCGAGACATTCTGCCGCCTGCCCTGGGCCCCGCATCTTGGATGGATGCAATGCCAAGCCTTTCATCACGATGGCCGTGCTGTTGCTTTTGACCCAAGGACACACCTCTGTCAGGCGCTGCAATCTCTGCACCAACGAGGGCTGGTGCTGAAAACGGGGCTTGAGATCGAGTTTTACGTGTATAGGCTGCTCGAAGAGGAATCGGACCCTGCAACTGCGCAGTGGCCTGCGCATCCGCCCAAGGTGGCGATGGTGCACCCTGGCTATAACCTGCTTACCGAGCAGTGGCTGGATCGGTCTGAGCCCGTGCTGGCTGTGATTCGTCGCACCTGTGCCGCCCTAGACCTTCCGCTACGGTCTCTTGAGGTTGAGCTTGGTCCCAGTCAGTTTGAGGCGGTCTTTGAGCCTGCTCTTGGAATAGTGAATGCGGATCGAATGGTCTTGTTTCGCAGTGCCATGAAGCAGGCGCTCTATCGGGCAGGTTTTCATGCCAGCTTTGTCTGTCGGCCACCGTTTGACACCGTAATGAGCAGTGGCTGGCATCTGCACCAGTCGCTGGTTTCGGTCTCTGAGGGCACCAATATTTTTGCCCCTCGCGAGGAGGGCGAGGTGCTTTCCAAGCAAGGCCAGCATTATCTAGCGGGTTTACTGGAGCATGCGGCCGCCTATGCGGCGTTTGCTGTGCCCAGCATCAATGGCTATGCCCGTTATCAGCCCAATGCACTTGCGCCGGTGGGCATCGACTGGGGAACTGACAATCGCGGGGCCTTATGCCGGGTCGTTAATCGAGGCCGTGAAGATCCGCAGACACGGATCGAGAACCGTATCGGCGAGCCTATGGCAAATCCCTACCTATTTCTGGCAAGTCAGGTTTTTGCAGGCCTGCGGGGAATCCAGACAGAGGCACCCTTGGCCCGGCCTGTCACCGATCCCTATGCCGCGTCTGACCAGAGTCAGAGACTCCCTTCGTCTCTTGGGCAGGCACTCGATTATTTAGACGCAAGCCAGCTGATGCGCAGCTGGTTTGGCGATAGCTTCGTGAACCATTTTCTGCGTATTAAGAAAAACGAGATTGCCCGTTGTAACCAAGCCCTCGCCAAGGGCGCCTCTCAGAAAGACTGGGAGGCACACGAATACTTTGGGCTTTTCTGATTAGTCCATCCGTTCCCATTTCGCCGACGCAGAGCTACTATGATCACTATCCATTTCTTCGATGCCCATGGTCTGAAAACCAGCATCCAGGCAAAGACAGGAATCAGCCTGATGAAAGCGGCCCAGGCAGAGAACATAGAGGGCATTGCCGCAGACTGCGGAGGCGTTCTCACCTGTGCCACCTGTCATGTCTTCATAAGGCCTGCATTCGAGCATAAGGTAGGCCCCGCGCATGATGAGGAGTCATCGATGCTGGAATTCGCTGTCATATCGCCGCGACCTAACAGCCGACTAAGCTGCCAGGTAATGCTCACAGACGCTCTGGATGGGCTTGAGCTAGACCTGCCCGAAAGGCAATACTGACAAACGCGGTCTCTGTCTGAAAGGACTCCTATGTTTGGGCTCATGCAAGATCAGCCGTTACTTATCTCCTCGCTCATTGCCCATGCGGAGCGTCATCATGGCAACACGCAGGTGGTCGCTCGCAGAATTGATGGGCAGATCTTTCGAAGCAGTTGGAAGGAGACAGCGCAGAACGCCCGAAGACTTGCCAATGCCCTCACGCGCATGGGCCTGAAGACCTCTGATCGGGTTGGAACGCTGG
>VGHK01000036.1 GCA_016868305.1 Betaproteobacteria bacterium
GGGTCATCCTCTACTGCGCCGAGAAGGCAACCTGGATGGCCGGTGAGGCGATTCAAATACTGGGCGGCAATGGCTACGTCAACGACTATCCCACCGGTCGTCTGTGGCGTGATGCCAAGCTCTATGAAATCGGTGCCGGCACCAGCGAGATTCGCCGCATGCTTATTGGTCGTGAGCTTTTTGCAGAGACCCAGTAAGCCAGCCCTATGCCCACCCTGCCAACCCAGATTAACCCGCGCGAGTCCGGGTTTATTGAGAACGCAACGCAGATGCAGGGGCTGGTGAACGACCTCAGAATCAGGCTCGCAGCAGTGGCCGAAGGAGGCGGTGCTGGTCCGAGAGAGAAACACCTGTCTCGCGGCAAACTGCTTCCCAGAGACCGCATCGAACTTCTGCTAGACCCTGGCAGCCCTTTTCTGGAGTTCTCACCACTGGCGGCTCATAGGGTCTATCTCGAAAAAGACGGTACTGACGCAGCCCCCAGCGCCGGGGTCATCACAGGCATGGGTCGTGTCTCTGGCCAGCTCTGTGTTATTGTCTGCAATGATGCGACGGTAAAGGGGGGCACCTACTTCCCCCTTACCGTAAAGAAACATCTCCGGGCCCAAGAGATCGCGCAACAAAACCACCTTCCCTGCGTCTACTTAGTAGATTCCGGTGGCGCCAACCTGCCCAACCAAGATGAGGTCTTCCCAGACCGTGACCACTTTGGGCGTATCTTTTTCAACCAGGCCACCATGTCTGCGCAAGGCATTCCTCAGATCGCGGTGGTCATGGGCTCCTGCACAGCCGGTGGGGCCTATGTGCCGGCCATGAGCGACGAGTCGGTCATTGTGAAAGAGCAAGGCACTATTTTTCTCGGTGGCCCGCCCCTGGTAAAGGCCGCCACCGGCGAAGTGGTAAGCGCCGAAGACCTTGGAGGGGCCGATGTCCATACCCGTCTCTCGGGCGTTGCAGACCATCTCGCAAGCAACGACGGCCACAGCCTAAAGATCGCACGCGATATTGTTGCCAAGTTCAACCGACCCGGGCCAGAGCTTTCTCGTACCCGGCCGGCCCGGCCTCCGCGCTACGATGCGCGCGAGCTTTACGGCATTATTCCCATCGATGCCCGCAAGCCCTTCGATGTCCGCGAGGTCATTGCCCGCATTGTCGACGACTCCGATTTTGAGGAGTTCAAGTCGCGATTTGGTACTACGCTGGTTACCGGATTTTCCTACCTCCACGGCATGCCGGTTGGCATCATTGCCAACAACGGCATTCTGTTTTCGGAAAGCGCCCAGAAGGGCGCGCACTTTATAGAACTCTGCTGCCAGCGCAAAATACCTCTGGTCTTTTTGCAGAACATCACCGGGTTTATGGTGGGCCGAAAATACGAGAACGAGGGCATTGCCCGGCATGGTGCCAAGCTCGTTACGGCTGTTGCCACGGCGGCCGTGCCCAAGTTCACCGTGATTATCGGCGGATCCTTCGGCGCCGGTAATTACGGCATGTGTGGCCGAGCCTACAGCCCCCGGTTTCTCTGGATGTGGCCTAATGCGCGCATCTCAGTCATGGGTGGGGAGCAGGCGGCAAGCGTCATGGCAACCATCCGCCGTGACAACCTTCAGGCCCAGGGGATGTCATGGTCTGAAGACGAAGAGTCGGCATTCAAGACTCCCATACGCGAAAAGTACGAACGCGAGGGCCACCCCTACTATGCCTCTGCGCGCCTCTGGGACGATGGGGTAATAGACCCGGTCGATACCCGCCAGGTCTTGGCGCTTGGTATTGCTGCAAGCCTGCATGCCCCCATTGCAGAAACGCGGTTTGGAATGTTCCGCATGTAGGCCGCCTATGACTCTCAAACAGCCAGTATCGATTACCAAGATTTTGATCGCCAACCGGGGAGAGATCGCCTGTCGCATCATCCGCACCTGCCAGAAGATGGGTATTCGCACGGTCGCGGTCTATTCGGCTGCCGATCAAAGGGCCCTGCATGTCGTGCATGCCGACGAGGCGATCGATATCGGTGCCTCAGAGCCCAAGGCGAGCTACCTTAACCAGCAGACGCTGATCGCTGCGGCGGCCAAGAGCGGTGCCCAGGCAATCCACCCTGGGTATGGTTTTCTCTCTGAGAACCCAGAATTTGCCAGTGCCTGTGAGTCTGCCGGAATCGTCTTTATTGGCCCATCCGCAAGGGCTATTGAGTCCATGGGATCAAAATCAGCGGCCAAAGAAATTATGCTTAAGGCCGGTGTACCTCTGCTGCCAGGCTACAACGGCCAGGATCAGTCCGAGGACACCCTGCGGCGGGAGGCAGAGGCAATTGGTTATCCAGTGCTCATCAAGGCTTCTGCAGGCGGTGGCGGTAGAGGTATTCGTATCGTCCGCGAGGCACAGGAGTTTTCACAGGCACTTGCATCTTGCAAACGCGAGTCGCTGGCAAGCTTCGGTAACGACCATGTGCTGATCGAGCGATATCTTCCCATGGCCCGGCATATCGAAGTCCAGGTCTTTGGGGATCACCACGGCAATACGGTGCACCTTTTCGAGCGCGACTGCTCCATGCAGCGCCGGCATCAGAAGGTTATTGAAGAGGCGCCTGCGCCCTTGCTCTCCGAGGAGCAGCGGCAGTCTCTGGGTCAGACCGCCGTTCGTGCTGCCCAGGCTATCGGGTATACCGGCGCCGGAACCGTAGAGTTCATTGCCCATGCCCAGGCAGACGGCAGCGTGTCGGACAGCTATTTCATGGAGATGAACACCCGTTTGCAGGTGGAGCATCCGGTCACCGAAATGATCACTGGTCTTGATCTGGTCGAATGGCAGATACGGGTGGCGCGAGGTGAGCGCCTGCCACTCGCGCAAAACGAGATTACGCAGCGTGGGCATGCCATTGAAGTACGCATCTGCGCCGAAGACCCAGAACGTGAGTTTATGCCCGCCACAGGAAAGATCACGGAGTTCGCGGTCGCGGCGCATGAACCGGGAAGGGTGCGTTACGACAGTGGTCTGCAGCAAGGCGATGAGGTATCGGCCTACTACGACTCGATGGTGGCAAAGCTCATCTGTTGGGGAGAAGACCGTGCAACGGCAATTGCCCAGACCCGAAGCGCTCTGGCTACCACGCGGCTTCGAGGGCCGAGTACGAATCTACGGTTTTTATCCCGTCTGCTCGGTCTTTCAGCCTTTGCAGATGCCCGCCTGTTTACAGGTCTGATCGAAGCGGAGAAGGCGGCCCTTACCGGATTCTCCTCGGTCTCAGACGAAATCTTGGTTCTTGCAGTTGCTGCCTGTCTCCGATCTGGCCCCTGGGCAAACGCCGCGCAGCCCGCCTCGACCGAGACCTCTGCGGATCCTTGGGCGCTGGCCAGTGGCTGGCGCCAGGTCGCTCCCGCCCAGCGCACCGCCGTGTTCCAATCCCAAGAAGACCGTTGGTCTGTACCCGTGCAGTTCTCCCCCTTGGCGGTTGCGGTTTCTGGCAGCCTCCTTCCGATTGCGCTGCTTCCCCAAGACGAGCCGGACCAGATTGCGGTGCGGTGGAACCAGCGAGTCATTCGCGCACGTACCAGTTGGCTGGGGGTATCAACAGGACTAACGGGGCCCTCAGGTGCAGCAAACCGGCTGCGAATCTCTACAGACCATCACGACGTGGTGCTTGACTGGATTGACCCTTATGCTGCCGAAGAAGACGAGGCGTCTCGCGATGGCTCACTGGCCTCCCCCATGCCGGGACAGGTCAGTCGCATTGCCCTGCCAACAGGCAGTACAGTAAAAAAAGGCGATACCCTCGTGGTCATCTCTGCCATGAAAATGGAGTTCCTGGTCGCTGCGCCCCGTGACGGAACCATCGCTGAGATCCTCTACAAAGAAGGCGACCTTGTTACCGAAGGCGCAGTGCTGGTAACCCTAGAAGCCCCGGCGGGGCATTAGCAGATAACACCCTAGCTGCGCATACGGCCGTGAGATCGGCTAGCATGCCGTTCCATGTACGACCTTGGCATCCATAGTTTTCTAGAGTTCCTCCTAGGAACGATCTTTATCGTTCTGCTTCCGGGGCCAAACTCTCTTTACGTGCTTACCGCATCGGCGCAACTCGGGCCTCGCAGTGGCTGGGCGGCGGCCTTTGGTATCTTCTCTGGAGATACCCTCCTCATGGTTGCAACAGCCTCCGGCGCCGCATCGCTGATGGTGCTCTTCCCAACGGCCTTCGCAACCTTTAAGGCCCTTGGTGCGGCCTACCTGGGATGGATTGGTTATCAACTTTTTAGGGAAGGACTGCGGCGATGGCCCAAGGCACCGTATGCGCATCAGGCAACGGAGCAAGCATCTGTGACGGCAGCAAAAGAGAGCAGCAATGCTGAGCAACCCAATTCCTCACCTGTGCTAATTGCCCAGGCGGCGATGCAGTTACGCCTTCCCTACCTAAAGGCACTGGGGCTATCGCTGACCAACCCAAAGGCAATCCTGTTTTTTCTGGCGTTTTTCACCCAGTTTGTTCGGGCTGACGCGGCCTCGCCTGCGCTTGCCTATCTCACCCTGGGTGTGGTGGTGCAAATCGTCAGTCTGGCTTACCTTGCACTGCTCATCTTTGCAGGCCTACGCCTACAGACAGCATTTGAGACCCATCCAAGATGGTCTTCCTCTGGAATAGTGGTGGTAAGCATCTGCTTTATGGGGTTTGCAGTTAAGATGCTCGTTGGCTAGGACTTAAACCTAGCCTGTGAAGACCGACGCGCATGAGCGACTTAAGAGTCCGGTATTGGTTCGGCTAACCGATAACATTCGCCTCGTTCAGAGGAGCCTTTTTCACCCAACGCTCGACAGATAAAGGCCGTAGGTCTAGTGACCTCGGTTCCCCATGGAGAATCCATTCGGCAAGACCCAGCCCCGCGCCCGCCGCATGCTGCATCCCATGCCCCGAAAATCCCGTTATGCAATAAAAGCCTGGAAGCTGGGGATGTGGGCCCACTAATGCGTTATGGTCAAAGAGGTTCATTTCGTAATAGCCTGCCCAGGCACGCTCAATACGCATCGCCTCTAGCGCAGGAATACGATGGGCTAGCCGCGCCCACTGACTTTCATCAAGCTCTTCAAAGGCGGGCACAAGTGGCAGGTCGTCTTTGTCCTCGGCCGGGGTGGTTCCCGTAAGAAAGAAATTTCCTTCAGGGCGAATCCAGAATCCGGAAGGATCGATCACCAAGGGGCAGTTACTGACCACCTGAGGCGTTGAGATAACAAATACCGTGCGGCGTCTTGCCGCAATGGGGATTGACAAGCCAGCCAGACGCGCCAGGGTAGCAGACCATGGCCCTGCTGCATTAACAACTACGCCTGCCGTAACTGAATCACTTGATGGCCCTTCTACAATGACTGTGTCACATCGCAAAAGATCGCCGTTAGAGGCTCGCGGCCCCGAAAGTCCAACCACTTTGGCCTGCATCCGATGCGCCCCCTGAGAAACAGCCTTGGCCAGAAACGCCTGATGCAAGGCAGGGCCATCAAACCAGCCTTCACCCGACAACCCTAGGCAGCCGACTGCAAGGTCTTCGCTATGGAGCCACGGAAAACGAGCACGCAACGCGGCTTTATCCAAGAAGCCCAGATCCGCACCCTGCCCTCGCTGTATCTCGTAGAGGCGACGCAAGGCATCCTCCTGGTGCTCTTGCGCCAGATACAGGTAGCCGCCCTCGTGCAGACCAAAGTCAAGGGTATGCCCGTTGGTGGCAAGCAACTCTCCCGCCTGACGGAGGAACGAAATTCCGAACGAAGACAACTGAACATTGACAGGGCAGCTAAACTGCTGCCGAATCGAACTGGCCGAAAGTGAAGAGGATGCCCTCCGAAAACCAAAGTCCTGGTCTATAAGCAGAACCGAAACCCCGGGCTGCAGACGCGTGAGCCAATAGGCCAGAGATGCCCCCATGACACCAGCGCCCAGAATGGCAACATCGTAGGCCCGAGGTGACCCAGACACGATGACCGCCTACCGCGGAAGGCTACAGAGGCTTCTTGATGAAGTGTGCAATTTCGCCAATGATTCCGCGACGAAACGCAAGCACGCAGATGACAAAGATAACCCCCTGAATAATGGTCACCCAGGCACCGAGCTGCGCCAGATAATTCTGCATGGTGATGATTACCGCCGCCCCCACGACCGGCCCAAAGATGGTTCCAAGCCCACCCAGAAGGGTCATCAGTACAACCTCTCCCGACATTGACCAGTGGACATCGGTAAGGGAGGCAAGCTGAAAAACAATTGCCTTAGTTGCGCCGGCCAAGCCGGCGATGGTTCCAGACAGAATGTAGGCCGCCAGCTTATACCGGTCGGTATCGAACCCCAAAGACGTTGCCCGGCTCTCGTTCTCTCGAATTGCCTTTAACACCTGCCCGAAGGGCGAGTGCACGACGCGGTAGATGAGAAGAAAACCACCGATGAATATGAAGAAAACCACCAGGTACATGTTGAAGTTATCGGCCAGGTCGATAAACCCAAAAAGATGCCCCCGCGGAACCGCTTGTATACCGTCCTCACCGCCAGTAAAAGGCGCCTGTAAGGCGATAAAGAAAATCATCTGGGCCAGTGCCAGAGTAATCATCGCAAAGTAGATTCCGAGCCGCCGGATGGCCAGAAGCCCAGAGACAACTGCCACCAAAAAGGCTGCACCGGTGCCAGCCAAAATAGCAAACTCGGGGTTAAACCCCCAGACCTTGGCAGCGTGTGCAGAGATATAGCCAGCAGACCCGAGAAACATGGCATGGCCGAAAGAAAGCAGGCCCCCGAAACCAATCAAAAGGTTAAAGGCACAGGCAAACAATGCAAAGCACATCACCTTCATCATGAATACCGGGTAGACCCAAATGGGCGCAATCAGTAAGACTGTCACCATCACCAGGAAAGCGACCTGCTGCGCCCGAGACGACTCAACAACGCGAGGCGCATGCTGCTTGGTTTCGATCTGTGGACCAGTCATTTCTGCGTTCCAAAAAGGCCTGCGGGCTTGAGAAGCAGCACGATAATCATGATCACAAAGATTACGGTGTTTGATGCCTCGGGATAGAAGACCTTTGTCAGACCCTCAATGATTCCGAGACCAAATCCAGTAAGAATTGCTCCCATGATGGACCCCATACCGCCGATTACGACCACGGCAAAGACCACAATAATAAGGTCCGCCCCCATGAGCGGATTTACCTGATAAATCGGCGCTGCCATTACACCAGCAAACGCAGCCAAGGCCACCCCAAACCCGTAGGTAAGGGTAATCATTCGCGGCACATTAATTCCAAACGACTGCACCAACTGGGGGTTCTCGGTGGCGGCGCGCAGATACGAGCCCAGCTTTGTGCGCTCAATGACATACCAGGTCGATAGGCAGACAACCAGTGAGGCCACGATTACCCAGCCACGATAATTCGGGAGAAACATGAACCCGAGGTTGGTTCCCCCCTGAAGGCTTTCGGGGATGCGATAAGGAAGCCCGGAAGAGCCAAACTCATTTCTAAAAAGGCCTTGAATAATCAGTGCAAGGCCGAATGTCAGTAAAAGACCATAGAGGTGGTCAAGCTTATAGAGCTTCGCGAGCATGGTACGTTCGATGACAACGCCCGTGACGCCCACGATAACCGGGGCGAGGATCAAAGACCACCAATACCCTAATCCAAGCCATTCCAGCAAAAGATAAGCACAAAAGGCGCCCAGCATATACTGGGCGCCGTGGGTAAAGTTAATGATGTTAAGGAGCCCGAAGATGACGGCAAGGCCCAGCGATAAAAGCGCATAAAACGAGCCGTTAATCAGCCCGATTAGCAGCTGGCCAAAAAGCGCCTGGGAAGGAATGCCAAAAATTTCCATCGCCTTGCGGGCTCCTGTTACCTTACTTCACCAGAGGGCATCCACCCTCGCTCAGCGGACGAAAAGCCTGATCTGCGGGGATCGTAGCCCGGATCTTGTGATAATCCCAAGGTCCCTTCGACTCGGCAGGTGACTTTACCTCCACCAGATACGCTGGGTGAAGCTTACGGCCATCCTGACGGATGGTTCCCTTTCCAAAGAGTTGATCATCGGTAGGCATTTTCTTCATCTGCTCAATTACCTTCGTGCCGTCATCAGACTTGATTGCCTCTACAGCCTTCAGGTAGTGCAGCACCGAGGAATAGACTCCCGCATGGATCATGGTGGGATGAATGCCACGATTAGCCGCCGCAAAGCGCTTAGCAAAGGCTCGGGTCTGATCGTTCATATCCCAATAAAAAGTCTCTGTAAAAATCAGTCCCTGCGCAATCTGAAGACCCAGGGCATGAACGTCCGTAAGGAAAACCAGAAGTCCCGCAAGGTTCTGCCCTCCACGCACAATGCCGAACTCCGCAGCCTGCTTGATGGAGTTTGTGGTGTCTCCACCCGCATTAGCCAGGCCGACAATCTTGGCCTTTGATGCCTGGGCCTGAAGCAGGAAAGAAGAAAAATCCTGGTTGTTCAGGGGGTGACGCACCTTACCGAGAACCTTGCCTCCGTTTTTCAAGACCACCGCCTCAGTGTCGCGCTCCAGGGCATGACCAAAGGCATAGTCAGCCGTTAAAAAGAACCAAGAGTCACCGCCGGTCTTCACAATGGCATTGCCGGTGCCATTGGCAAGCATCCAGGTGTCATAGGCCCAATGGATCGTATTTGGAGAGCAGGCCTTGCCCGTGAGATCGGCAGAGGCCGCGCCAGACACCAAAAAAGCCTTCCCTTTTTCCCGGGTGAGTTGATTGATCGCTAAGGCAACACCTGAATTTGGAGTATCGACAATCACATCCACCTTATCCACGTCATACCATTGACGGGCGAGGCTGGAACCCACATCGGGCTTGTTCTGGTGATCCGCCGAGACGATCTCAACCTTAAGTCCCTTGCGGGCTGCGCCGAAATCTTCCACGGCCTGGCGGGCGGCTAACACTGAGCCGCTTCCCGACAGATCGGTATAGAGGCTCGACATATCGGTTAAGACACCAATCTTGATAACACCATCTGAGACCTGCGCCTGGGCATTCATCCCGAATGCAAGGCCTGCCGCTACCAGGCTAGATAAAAGCTTTTTCTTCAGTTTCATACAAGGGTTCTCCTTTGATTTACCTTCAATGCAGCCTTCCGACACCGGTTACGCTGCGCTCCTCCTCCACGACCATCAATAACATCAGACACCCAGATACTCCTTGAGCATGCCCATCTTTGCCTGAAGCTCTGCAGCGGTGAATTCTTCGACGATCTGACCATGCTCCATGACATAAAAACGGTCTGCCAGCGGCGCTGCGAAGCGAAAGTTTTGCTCGACCATTACCGTGGTGTAGCCCCGCTCACGCAGGGTGCGTATAGCCTTACCCAATGCCTGCACAATCACCGGGGCCAGCCCTTCGGAGATCTCATCAAGGAGCAGCAGGTTCGCGCCGGTTCTGAGCACCCGCGCCACGGCAAGCATCTGCTGCTCACCACCCGACAATCGCGTACCCGGACTTGACTTGCGTTCTTTAAGGTTAGGGAAGAGCGAATAAATTTCCTCGACCGACATTCCGCCAGGCCCCACCTGCGGGGGCAACAGAAGGTTTTCCTCACAACTGAGACTGGCAAAAATCCCCCGTTCTTCCGGGCAATAGCCCAGACCCATCTGGGCAATTTTGTGGGGTGGCAGCATTACAGATTCCTGACCCTTCACCACAATCGATCCCGTACGACGGCCAACCAGGCCAAGAATCGACTTCAAGGTGGTTGTTCGGCCTGCGCCGTTTCGGCCCAAAAGGGTGATGACTTCACCCTTGTTCACATGCAGATTCACGCCATGCAGAATATGCGACTCGCCGTAGTAGGCATGCACGTCGGTAAGCCGAAGAAACTCCTCACGCTCAGCCATGGGCGCCCTCAAGCTCGGTGTCTGCGCTGCCCATGTAGGCTTCGAGAACCTGCGGGTCTTTGGAGACGGTCTCGTACGGGCCTTCGGCAATTACCTGGCCGCGCTGCAGAACCGAGATGGTATCGGCGATCTGCGCAACCACATTCATGTTGTGCTCCACCATGAGGATCGTTCGGTTTGCAGACACCTTTTTAATAAGCTGGGTAACGCGGTGGACATCTTCATGACCCATGCCCTGGGTGGGCTCATCGAGCAGCATTAGTTCGGGCTCCATTGCCAAGGTAGTGGCAATCTCCAGGGCCCGCTTGCGGCCATAAGGAAGCTCTACGGTCACATACTCGGCAAATTCGGTGAGTCCCACTGTCTCAAGAAGCTGCATTGCGCGGTCGTTTAAAGCGTCGAGCACGCGCTCCGACTTCCAGAAATGAAAAGAATTTCCGGTGCGCTGCTGTAAGCCAACACGCACATTCTCAAGAACGGTGAGGTGCGGAAAGGTGGCAGAGATTTGAAACGACCGAATAACACCGCGCCGAGCAATCTGGGCAGGTTTCTCATAAGTAATATCGATGCCATTGAAAACAATATGGCCACGGGTAGGAATCAAAAACTTGGTGAGCAGATTAAAAACAGTGGTCTTACCCGCCCCATTCGGCCCGATGAGGGCATGTATATGACCGCGTTGCACCCTGAGATTTACATCAGAGACTGCGACAAAGCCCTTAAACTCTTTGACTAGGCCTTGGGTCTCTAAAATGATGGCGTTGGGGCTGTCTGATCCGGTCATAATGGCAAGAGTGTAAGGTCTAAAAACCGAAGTACGCTTACGGGTAAACGCTAGGCTGGTCCGACGAGGCTAGTTCGGCATCAACGGCGTCTGGAGGCTTTTGCTATGCGTTTTTTTTCCGAAGCAGACGTCGAGGCGCTACTCGACCCCGCTTCTCTTCTGGCTGCCTTAGAACAGGCTTTTATCGACCTGTCTGAAGGCAGGGTTAACCAGCCACTGCGTTCCGTCATGGGCTTTTCCGCTAGCGGACTGGGTACTGCGCCAGAGGCAGACCACGGGCTGCTATTTATCAAACCCGCCCAGGTGGGTAATGCCCTGGTGACCAAACTTATCACTCTGGTGCCCTCGAATGCCGCGCGCGGCATTCCTAGCCTTTTGGCCACCATCGTGCTTATGGACCCGGCCTCGGGCAGGCCTCTTGCCGTCATGGAGGGCGCGCGTCTTACCGCACTGCGAACCGCAGCAGCCTCGGCAGTCGCTGCAAAGGCTCTCGCCGCGCGAAGGTCTCTCACCTTGGGGATTCTGGGCAGTGGGGTTTTAGCGAGAAGCCATGCGCAGATGATGCGGCTGGTGCGGCCCATTGAGACGATTAAGGTCTGGAGTCCCACCAGTGCGCATGCCCGGGCCTGCGCCATCGACATTGGCGGCCAGGCCTGCGATACCGCAGAAGAAGCCGTACGCGGCTCTGACATTGTCTGCACAGTGACCAATGCCCAGACGCCCGTCTTACTGGGTCGATGGCTCAAGCCAGGGGCCTTTGTCGCAGCCGTGGGAGCGCCTCGCCCCACTTGGAGAGAGCTCGACGACGAGGCTATGCGTAATCTTGTTGTTGCCGACCAGCGCGAGGCTGCCGAGAAAGAATCCGGAGATGTGATTCTTTCCGGCGCTGCTATTTACGCGGAAATAGGCGAGATACTCGGCGGCAAGCTGGACCGCCCGACCGAAGGCACTACGGTTATCTTCAAGTCTCTTGGGCTCGCCATAGAAGATGCGGTCGCCGCGGAACTGGTCTTTCGTGCAGGCAAGGCGAAACAGGGCTAGAGCACCACCGTTCGAGACTGCTCCCGCATGTACTGGGTAAGGTAATAAAAAGATCCAATGGCCTTGCCCGTCGTGCCACTGCCCTTCCAGCCGCCAAAAGGCTGGTAGCCGGGCCAGGCTCCCGTGGTGGCGCCTTGAGGACGGTTTGCATAGGTGGTGCCTGCCTCAATCCGGTCGTGAAATGCCAGCAATTCCTCTTGGTTACCGTAGAAACCGGCCGTGAGCCCATATTCCGTAGCGTTAGCTCTGTCAATGGCCTCTTGAAGACTGTCCACTTCACCGATCAAAACCATGGGAATGAACTTCTCCTCCTGCCAGAGGCGGTAACCGAAGTCGGCACTCCCGACCGTGGGCGCGACAAAAAATCCCCGGTCTCGGCCGGCATCGGTAAGCACAGAGGCACCAGTAAATACCTTTCCGTGGGCTCGCAGGTTACGGGCGCAGGCCTGAAACCGTTCATAGGCATCCTGGTTAATCACAGGGCCCATCCAGTTCTCCCGCGCGGTGGGATCACCAACGGTAATCCTCTCAGTGGCTGCAACGAGGCGATCGCGAAGCGCGGTGGTCACAGAGCGCTCCACATAGACGCGAGAGGTGGCAGAGCACTTCTGTCCTTGCAGGCCGAAGGCGGACCGCGTAATGCCCAGGGCTGCCCGGTCGAGATCGGCAGAGGCAGTCACGAGAACGGCATTTTTGCCGCCCATCTCAGCAATACAGGGCCGGGGATAGGCACCCGAGGCAAACTGGCGATAAAGGCGCATACCCACCTCATACGACCCGGTAAACGTAACGCCTGCAACCTGAGGGTGGTCTACCAGCGCCTGGCCAGTTGTGCCCCCAGGCCCAGTCAGCATGTTGATCACCCCGTCGGGCAGGCCCGCATCCTGAAACGCCTCTAGAAGCAGTTGCCCCGATAGCGCAGTGTCACTGGCAACCTTGAAAACCACCGTATTGCCTGCAACCAGAGCTGCCCCAATCGGCCCACCCGCTAGGGCGAAAGGAAAGTTAAAAGGCGCCACGACAGCCCACACACCATAAGGGCGTAGTACCGTGCGATTGGTACTGGTAAATCCCACCAGAGGATCATTCGGCAACTGTCGGTCAAAACCGTGATGCTCCTCCATTTGATTGCAGTACCAATAGATCAGGTCGGCGGTTTCTTGTACCTCCCCGAGCGCCTCCATGCGGTTTTTTCCCACCTCCAAGGCCACCGCGGCGCTAATGGCATAGACCCGCTGCTCAATGAGCGCCGCAGCCTTGCGCAAGAGGGAGGCCCGGTCTTGCCAGGCAAGCGACCGCCAATGCATCTGGGCGGCCGACGCAGCCGTCACGGCGCTATGCACATCTTCGGCTGAGGCCACTGCAAATCGACCGATCAGCCAGTCACGGTGTATGGGAGAAGACACGGCAAAAGAGGCGTCAGTACGAATCGAGCGGCCATTGATCCACAGGCCATAGTCACGACCCAGGCGCTGCGCCTTGCAGTCCTGCAGCGCCTGCTCGAACTGGGCATGCAGTGCCGCCGGTGGATCGAACATCGTGGAATAGGTGAGCTTGAACTGCTCGTGGGGCGTGACTGCCTGGTTCATGTTCTCTCTCCTAAAAAGTGGCGTGACCGTGACTGTTACGATACTAACCAACAATCTCTCGGACCGCGCATCACTATGTCAGCACACTCACCGCTTTTTGCACGCCTTGGGCTTTCTCATACTTCCCCCACTGACCAGAAACCGAAATCGGATTTCTTTAGCGTCCGAAGCCCTATAGACGGATCAGTACTCGCAACGCTACCAATTACCAGCCAAGACACGCTCAGCCAGCAGGTCGCCCAGGCCACCGAGACCTTCAAGACATGGTCTCTCGTGCCCGCTCCGCAGCGGGGAGAACTCGTGCGACTGCTCGGTGAGACGCTGCGGGCACACAAAGAAGATCTCGCGATGCTGGTCAGCCTTGAGGCCGGAAAGATTCCGAGTGAGGCCCGGGGGGAAGTGCAGGAAATGATCGATATCTGCGACTTCGCCGTTGGCCTTTCTCGGCAGCTCTATGGTCTCACCATTGCCTCAGAGCGTCCCGAGCACCGCATGATGGAACAATGGCTTCCGCTGGGCGTCGTTGGAGTGATTACCGCCTTTAACTTTCCCGTGGCCGTCTGGGCCTGGAATGCCGCCCTGGCACTGGTCTGTGGCAACACCCTCGTCTGGAAGCCCTCCGAAAAGACACCGCTCACGGCCCTGGCGACACAGGCGCTATTTTTAAAGGCCTGCGCCCAGCACCCGCAGGCGGCACCGCTGTCCTCGGGACTGCTTTCGGTAGCACTCGGGCGGGCAGATATCGGTCGCTGCCTGGCAGAAGACGTTCGGGTGGCGCTTGTCTCGGCTACCGGCAGCTGCCGCATGGGCCAGGACCTCGCGCCAAGGGTCGCAGCCCGGTTTGGCAAAAGCCTGCTCGAACTCGGGGGCAACAATGCCGTGATCGTGGCGCCCTCGGCAGACCTTAGCCTTGCGCTGCGCGGTATCGTCTTTGGCGCCTGGGGAACGGCGGGGCAGCGCTGCACAACCACGCGAAGACTCATCGTACATCGGTCTGTCCATGAGGCGCTGGTCCAGTCGATTGAACGCGCCCGCGCCAGCCTGAAGATTGGCAGCCCTTTTGAAGCGGGAACGCTGATAGGCCCCCTGATTGACCAAAACGCCTTTGAGGCGATGCAGACGAGCCTGTCCCGTGCCGTCTCAGAAGGCGGCCGAGTGTATGGAGGCAGACGCGCCCTGGCAGGCCAGTTTCCAGAAGCCTGGTATGTCGAGCCTGCGCTGGCGGTAATGCCTGGCCAGACTCCGGTTGTCTTTGAGGAAACCTTTGCCCCGATTTTGTATGTGATGGCCTATGACGATTTTGATTCTGCAATCGCCATGAACAATGCGGTCGCCCAAGGGCTTTCTTCGGCGCTCTTTACCCGAGACCTGCAAGAGGCCGAACGATTTGTATCGGCGTCTGGATCCGACTGCGGGATTGCCAATGTCAACCTGGGAACCTCCGGCGCGGAAATCGGAGGGGCATTTGGAGGAGAGAAACAAACCGGTGGCGGAAGAGAGTCGGGGTCTGACGCATGGAAAAACTACATGCGCAGGGCGACCAACACCATTAACTTTGGAAGAGACCTTCCACTGGCACAAGGGGTCTCGTTTAGTCTTTAAATGACCAGATGGCCAGATCTCGGGCGAGTTCTTGTCTGAGGTTCTCGCAGGCGGACATGCCCAAAGGCTCAGACCGCAGTCGGGCGCGGGCAAGCCTGAGCGCATTGGCTGCCATCAGCGCCTGGTACTTCGTAGACGAAGACAGGCCTGGTGCGAGCTGGTTTTTTAAGAGCAGGCTGGTCTCGGCAAGCCACTGATCAACCCCTCGCAGCTCCGCCGAAACCTCCGGCAAAAGACAGGGTGACTGTGTTTCTCCCAGATAGTGCTCCACGACCGGCTTGACAATGCTCGCGGTCATCGCACCGGTGATCAAAAGCTCAACAGACTCTGGGTCGCCGAAGACAACCCGCTCTGCCTGCTGGGCAGCGATGATCCCCCAGCGCACATGGGCAAGGCGCTGCCAGAAGGGAAGTTCGTCTACAGGAAGCGGCTCGGGATTTTCCCGGTAATACCCCCGTAGCAGGTCCTCGAGTGTTCCAAACCCTGCCACGGGCATTGCACCGCCAAACCGCCAGCACGGGGCAGTCAGCCAGCCGATATCTGCCATAGGGTCTCCCCAGTCGGCGAACTCCCAGTCCAATACCGCCGAAAGCCCAAGGTCGGCCGACTCTGCAACCGGCGTCACCTGGGTCTGTCCCCGGTCTTGTTTTTTCTGCGGCAGCACCATCATCAGATTGCCGAGCCGAAAATCGTTATGGCATAGACAGGGGCGCCGCTGCGCCAGCCGCGCAGGGCGGTCGTTGAGAATCGCTTGAACGGCAAAGTGAAGGTATTGGGCGGGCCGAGACAAACGGGCAAAAGCTTTCTCTACCGTTGCCAGGCTGGCTTGGATGCTGTCTTGGGGCATGGGCCCCAGAACCGAAACAAGCGCTGCAGAAGAATGTTCTGTATTGATCTGCCCTCTGTGCAGGCGGCCTATTTGTTCACCCAACGACTCGGTAACTGCTGCAAGCTGTGCCGGTCGAATTCCAGTATGCGGAGAGTCTCTGCCCGTTACCTGTGCAGACTGCCTTCCGCCCAGAAGAGAAACCAGTCGGCGGGCGTCTGCATCGCCTGGGACATACCCAAAAAAACTTGCCATCTGGCCTTCACGCACGACCACCGCGATTGGCGCAGGCACTTTTACGCCAAGGGCATGGGCATAGCGAATAATCTCAAACTCCGCAGACCGGTCATGGGATCCGGGAATCGACTGAGACTGACTGCGACGCATCACCCATTGAAAGGGGCCCCCCATCTCCGAGACCAGGGTGACGAGAAAATTTTGGTTAATCGCGCCACCCGACAGTCGCTGCGCGGCCATGAGTCTTGCCCCGGCGAGTTCGGGCTGCTGCGTGACTGCCTGCTCTACTGCTGCATCAACCCAAGGCTCCAGCCTTGGGGTGAGGTCAGTCATTCCCAGGGCCCCAGACAAAAAACGCCTGCCCGTGTCTGCGATAGGCCTGACTGATTACCATCTGGTGCACCTCGGTCGCGCCATCCACCAGACGGGCCTGTCGAGCATAACGATAGATCCACTCGAGCGGGGTATCGGTGCTGTAGCCTCGGGCGCCGCAGAGCTGTATGGCGGTATCGGCGGCCAGATGCAGGGTGTCGGCAACCGCGATCTTGGCCATAGAAATATCTGGCCGGGCCTTCCCACCCTGCTCAAGCCGCCAGGCAGCACGCATCGTCAGTAGCCGACCCGTGTCGATCGCCATGGCAACGCGTCCAAGCTGGATCTGCACACTTTCGCGATCAATGAGTTTGATTCCGAAGCCTTCCCTTGTTGCAACATACTGAGAGGCAATCTCCATACAACGCTGGGCGAGGCCCAGCCAGCGCATGCAGTGCGTAAGTCGTGCCAGGCCCAGCCGTATCTGTGTCAGCTTCAGGCCCTGCCCAACCGCCATGAGGCGGTTCTCATCGGGAATCTCAAGCCCATTAAAGACAAGCTCACAATGCCCTCCGTGCTCCTCTGGGCCCATGATCGGAATACGCCGAACAATCTGCCAGCCGGGATCGCTGCGATGAAAGGCAAAGGCCGTCAGGCCATCGCGCATTCCTTCGCCCGTTTTGGCGATCAGAATATAGTGGCTGGCGGCCTCAGCCCCTGTGATAAACCATTTTCGGCCATGCACCACCCATCGATCAGATTTGCGTTCCGCCCAGGTCTGAATCATGCCGGGGTCTGAGCCTCCCCCGGGATGGGGTTCGGTCATCACAAAGGATGACCGAACATCACCACGAATAATCGGATCGAGCCATCGCTGCTTCTGCGCCTCGGTGGCCACCTTGGAGAGCACGGTCATATTGCCGTCATCGGGCGCCGCGCAGTTAAAGCAGACAGGGCCGAAAAGCGATCGGTTCATACGCTCATACAGCAGCGCCTGCCCTACTGGTGTAAGACCCAATCCACCCCGATCCCTGGGCATCTGCGGAGAAAAAAGGCCCATGGCCTTCACCTCTTGTCGCAGCGTTTGCAATAGTTCTTCGCGAATATTCTCGTGCGCATCGAAACTTGCGGGGTCTTGCTCCAGAGGAATAAGCCGGTCATTCACGAAAGAATCCACCCTGGCCATGTCTGCCGCAAGTCCGGTCGAAATCGAAAAATCCATAGCCTTACCTTTCTGATCAGGGTGCCAGACTGAGACTACAGACTGGCACTCATGCCACCGTCGACGACCAGCGTAGAACCTGTCATGTAGCTATTACGTGGGTCCAGTAGCAGAAGAAGAGGGGCATTGAGTTCGTGAAGTGCCGCAAACCGTCGCAGGGGCGTCTTTTTCTTCAGCGCCTCACCCGCAGGCCCGTCTAACACTTCGGCGTTAATATCGGTTCTGACATAACCAGGCGCAAGGGCATTGACCCGTATCTGATCGCGCGCAAGCTCAATAGCGGCAGACCGGGTAAGCTGAATAACACCGGCCTTGGTAGCGGAATACGCCGAGACATCGCGCAGCGGGCGCAGACCCAGCACAGATGCAATATTTACAATCACGCCGCCCGCGGCCTTTTGTAAAAAAGGTATTGCCGCCTGGGTCATGTGGGCGACACCGCCAAGATTGGTGGCCACCACTCGGCTGAAGTCCTCGGGCAGGGTCTGCTGCAGGGGTGCCGTTACTGCAATGCCCGCATTGTTAATTAGACCGTAGAGAGGCTTTCCTTCCAGAAAGGCTTCTACCCTATCAAATGCCGACTTTACCGAAACGGCATCGGAGACATCGGCCGGCAGGGCGAGGTCGATGCCAAGCCCCTCGGAGGGAGGCCTACGTGCAAGACCAACCACAACCGCCCCTTCAGACTTCAACACTGAACAAAAATGCGCGCCTAGGCCACTGGAAATACCGGTGACGAGAACCACCCGGCCCTGCAACAGCCCCTGCGCCATGGTTAGGCAGCCTGGGTGAATCTCTGCGCCTCATCCAGTCCGGTAGCGGAGGCATGCACCGCATCTGCAATCCCCAGGGCCGGAGCAAGCACATGACTTGCATAGAAGCAGGCCGAGGCAAGTTTCTCGGCATAGAAAGGTTCCTGATGCTGCTTTGGCAGGGCGATGAGCGCAGCACGTGCCATCATCTGGCCCCCCAGGACATAGCCCGAGAGCATTAGCAAGGGAACAGAGCCAAAAAAGCTCGCCGCTGCGCTCTGGGAATAACAGGCCATGGCCGCCTGGGCCGCCTCTACCCAGACGCTGGCCGCCCGTTCCAGGGTAGCGCCAAACCGCTTGCAACCAGGATGATCAGCCGCCCTCAGAAACTGGGCGGTCTGGGTGATCTCTTTTGCGATGCGTGTGAGTTCGGCGCCTTTATCGCGGAGAAGCTTACGGCCGAGAAAATCATTTGCCTGGATTGCCGTGGTGCCCTCATAAATAGTGGTGATACGGGCATCGCGGAAATGCTGGGCTGCGCCGGTTTCTTCCACATAGCCCATACCACCATGCACCTGTACACCCAGCGAGCTGATCTCAATCGATTGTTCTGTGCACCAGCCCTTGACAATCGGAATGAGAAAATCCACCCGCGCCTGGGCAAGGGCCTTCTGCTCTGCGTCGTCGGTACGAGTTGCAAGGTCGAGGTAGGCGGCTGCCTCGTAGCCCAGGGCGCGCATTGCCTCAACACGTGCCTTCATGCTTGCAAGCATACGTCGTACATCGGGGTGATCCGCAATTGGGCGGGCCTCGTCTCCAAATCCATGCACCCGCCCCTGCACCCGGTCGTAGGCATACCAGAGCGCCTGCTGGTATGCCCGGTCGGAAATAGAAATACCCTGCACGCCCACCTGGAGCCGGGCATGGTTCATCATGGTGAACATGTACTCCAGGCCGCGATTGGCCTCACCCACCAGATAGCCGACTGCGCCTTCTTTTTCGCCATAGCTCATGACACAGGTGGGGCTGCCATTGATGCCCAGTTTGTGCTCTAGAGAGATACAGCGCACATCGTTACGATCACCCAGAGAGCCATCGCCAAGCACCAGGTACTTCGGCACGATGAAAAGCGAGATTCCCTTTACGCCCGCGGGTGCATCGGGGAGCCTTGCTAAGACCAGGTGAATGATGTTCTCAGTAAGATCGTGCTCACCGTAGGTGATGTAAATCTTGGTGCCAGTGATTCGGTAGTGATCGCCATTCGGCCCCGATACCGGCACCGCCTTGGTGGTTACTGCTGCAAGGTCGGATCCCGCCTGCGGCTCGGTCAGGTTCATGGTGCCGCTCCACTGCCCCGAGACCATTTTTTCAAGATAACGCTGTTTCTGTTCTTCGGTGCCATGGCTCTCAATGGCATGAATGGCGCCAGCCGTTAGCATGGGGCACAGCGCAAACGACATACAGGCGGACTGCCACATCTCGCTGACAGCCGTACCCAAGAGTTCCGGCAGACCCTGCCCGCCGTGGGCAGTGCTACCCGAGAGGCCATGCCATCCCGCCTCTACAAACTGCAGATAGGCATCGCTATAACCAGGCGAGGTCTGCACCCGATTGCCTTCCAAAAGACGGGCGCCCTGACGGTCGCTTGGCCAGTTCATCGGTGACAAGACCCCCTGGGCGAACTTGCCAGATTCCTCAAGAACTGCCTGGACAAGATCCGCAGTGACCTCCTCACACCCGGGCAGCTGGGCAACCCGTTCAAAGGGAGCGAGTTCCTCAATTACAAATTGCATATCCCGAGTGGGGGCACTATATTCGACCGGCATAGAACGCTCCTTGGTATGTACTGTGGCTAGAGTTTTGCAGTCAAGGCAGGCACCGCCTCAAAGAGGTCTGCCACCAGGCCATAGTCGGCCACCTGAAAAATAGGCGCATCGGGGTCTTTGTTAATTGCCACGATCACCTTAGAGTCCTTCATTCCCGCGAGGTGTTGGATGGCACCAGACATGCCGATCGCAATATACAGCTGCGGGGCAACCACCTTACCCGTCTGCCCCACCTGAAAGTCGTTGGGCGCATAGCCCGCATCCACGGCCGCGCGCGATGCCCCCAGGGCAGCACCGAGACGGTCGGCCAGCGGCTCTAATAACTCGCGATATTTCTCTGCGGACCCCAGCGCTCTTCCCCCGGAGACCACCACCTTGGCAGAGGCCAGCTCGGGGCGGTCAGACTTCGAGAGCGCCTGGCCCACAAAAGCAGCGCGCTCGGTTGGGGCTGCTGCCGAGATGGTAATAATAGATACCGCAGTTCCGCTGTCTGCAACCGGGGTAAAGGCCGTTGTACGCGCCGTAATTACCAGTATCGGATCGGACGATTCCACCGTAGCAATAACATTACCCGCGTAAATGGGCCGCTCAAAGGTCTTGGCATCGACCACCCGAATGACATCGGAGATAGCCGCGACATCAAGCAAAGCGGCCAATCGGGGGGCCCAGTTTTTGCCGTTGGTGGTGGCAGGAAAGACCACTGCCCGAACATCTCTGGCGCGCACCTGGGCAAGCAGCGCATCGACCAGGTCTTCGGCAAGGCCCTGGGCGAGTGCGGGGCCATCGAGTTGGATCACCCCCGAGACGCCCTCAAGCCCTGCCGCAGCCTGGGCCACCGCCAGGCAGTCGGCACCCGCAACGACTACCTGCAGTTCACCGCCCCCGGAAGCCGCGATGATCTCGCGGCCTGCAG
>VGHK01000037.1 GCA_016868305.1 Betaproteobacteria bacterium
TGAGCACGGCCTCGCGCAGGGCTTCGGCATCATCGGGCAGGTTGTCCACCTGATAGCCCTCGGCCTTCAAGGCCAGCAGGGTGTTATGCACAGATTCGAAAACAGATAGAAACGCCGCCGTACCCACGCTGCCGCCGTTGGGCGGAAAGTTAAAAATAACGACAGCAAGCTTACGATCCTGGGTGCGCTTGCGGCGCATTTCAACGAGACCAGCTACCCGCGCAGCAAGCTGCTCTGCACGCTCAGTGCAGGACACCATGTCCTGACCCGTAGTGTCAGAGTCAAAGGTGCAGTGCCGATGGCATCCCTGACAGGCCACTCCCGCGGTACCCGGTCTGCCACCAAAGACCATGGGGCTGATCGCCCCATCGAGCTCAGGAATAGCCACCATGATCGTCGACTCGACTGGCATGAGTCCGCGGGCCGAGCCGCCCCAGTCGGCAAGAGTTTGAAACTCCACCGGGTGTGCCGCAAGGTAGGGCACATCAAGCTCGGCAAGAATCTCTTCGGCCGCCTGGGCATCGTTGTATGCGGGCCCCCCCACCAGAGAAAAGCCGGTAAGCGAGACCACGGCATCGACCTGCACCTGGCCGTCCTTCAAAAAGAAAGCCTCAATCGCAGGCCGGGCATCAAGCCCCGTGGCAAATGCAGGAACCACCGCAAGACCACGTGCCTCAAGAGCGGCAATAACACCGTCGTAATGGCCGGTATTGCCAGCCAGCAGATACGACCGCAGCATCAGCAGGCCCACCCGCCCCTGACCACCTGCCTTCGGCAGTCGCGCAAGTTGGTCGGTAATGCGGCCTGGCATCTGAGGGTGGTAGACGCCCACCTCGGGATACTCCACCGGATCGTGCGCAGGCAGACGATTCTTAAATTCCGCACGGGGCCCTTGGGCATAGCGGTTGATCAGAAACGCCGCGAGGTGGGCCATATTGTCTTCAGACCCACCAAGCCAGTACTGCAGGCAGAGAAAATAGGCGCGCACATCTTGCGCGGTACCAGGAATAAACCGAAGAATCTTGGGCAGTCGGCGCAGCATTCGCATCTGACGAGCACCATTGCTGCTGGGGGATGCCTTGTTATCTCTGCCCTTGAGTCGCTTGAGCATGGCCATCATGCCCGATGCGGGCTTGCCCATATCAAACCGACCAATCTTAGTAAGACGTACCACTTCGGCCGCCGACATGGCACAGACCATGGCATCAACCGAGTCACGTCGAGCCTCAAGCAGGTCGATGACCGGCAGAAAATGGTCTTCTAAAAAGAGCATCGACACGAAAAGAATATCGGCCTGGGCAATCGCCTCACGGCAGGCCTTGAGCGCCTCGGGCCGTGCGGCATATTCGGAAGCCGCATGCATCTCAAGCCTTACCCCAGGCAGGCTCTTGGCTAGCCGCTTGGCCGCTGTGGCGGTGGCTGTGGCCAGATGGGTGTCCATGGTGACCACCACGATGCGCAGACTCGGGCGAACCTTAGCGTCCATAGTGGGCCTTCGCCTCGTAGAGCGTATCTTTGGTGATCAGGCTGAGCCCCTGCTCGACGGCAAACTTTTCGGTATTGCGACGCGCCTTACCACGCACAAAAAACGGAATCTTGCCGAGTTCTTTTTCGGCATCACTCGCCCATTGCAGCGAAGGCATAAACTGCTCACGTGAGGCCATCGGCTGGGCATCGTGCACCGCCTGCTCTGCCTGGGTAGCAGGCATCGAAGGGCTTGTTTCGGGCTTCACTCCGGCACCTGAGGGGGGCGAAGGCGGCATGGCAATCTGCGCCGCGCCATGCCCCAGGTGTGATGCGGCCGCCCCCTCGTGAAACTCGAAGTCACCCTTAAACATGCCCAGCAGATGTTCCTCGAGGCCCATCATGAGGGGATGCACCCAGGTGTCAAAGAGTACATTGGCACCCTCAAAGCCCATCTGCGGCGAATACCGCGCTGGAAAGTCTTGCACATGCACAGGGGCAGAGATCACCGCGCAGGGCACCCCCAGACGCTTGGCGATATGGCGCTCCATCTGCGTACCCAGAACAAGATCGGGGCTGGCGGCCTCCACGGCCTGTTCGACCTCAAGATAGTCATCGGATATCAGCGGGGTAACCCCATAGACCTCTGCCGCAGTGCGCAACTCACGGGCGAACTCACGGCTGTAACTGCCCAGGCCGACCACGGTGAAGCCCAGCTCTTCGGCGGCCACGCGGGCAGCGGCAATGGCATGACTGGCATCGCCAAAAACAAACACGCGCTTGCCCGTAAGGTAGGTGGCGTCTACCGAAGCGGCATACCATCCCGCACGACTTCCTGCAGACTGATAGGCGCGCACCAGGGCCTGGTCAGGGTCGATGCCTGCAAGCCTGGCGACTTCACGCACAAAGGCTTCGGTGGCCTTCAAGCCAATCGGCATGACCGTGGTGTGTGGCTGCCCAAAGCTGCGCTTTAAGTAACTTGCCACCTGTCCCGCAGTCTCGGGATAAAGCACCACGTTAAAGGCCGCCTGCGGCAGGCGGGCGATGTCTTGCGGACTGGCCTGCCAGGGGGCGATGACATTGACCTGCACCCCGATTGCGGCAAGCAGCGTTTCGATTTCTTGCAGGTCATCGCGATGACGAAACCCCAGGGCGGTTGGGCCAAGAATATTGGCGATAGCGCTATGGCTGTCCTTACCAGCGGGTGTGCTGCTAGTACCAGCCTTACCCGCATCAGCTGAGTTGGTCTTGGGAACCAGGTGCCGCACGAGCTGATAGAAAGTCTCTGAAGCGCCCCAGTTTTCTTTTTTCTGATACGAGGGAAGTTCCAGCGGCACCACCGGGATCGACAGGCCCAGTGCCTCAGCCAGCCCGCCCGGGTCGTCTTGAATCAGTTCTGCCGTGCACGATGCGCCCACCATCAGGGCCTGGGGCTGGTAGCGTGCCACAGCGTCGCGTGCGGCATTTTTAAAGAGTTCGGCGGTGTCTTTACCAAGGTCGCGCGCCTGAAAGGTGGTGTAGGTAACCGGCGGACGCTCGGTACGCCGCTCGATCATAGTGAAGAGCAGGTCGGCATAGGTGTCGCCCTGCGGGGCATGCAGCACATAGTGAACACCCCGCATAGCAGTGGCCACACGCATGGCCCCCACATGCGGCGGGCCCTCATAGGTCCACAGGGCCAGCCTCATAGGGCCTGCACCGCGCGAATCGCAATGCGCTGACGCGCACCCGACTCGGAAAGGGGAATGCCGGCAATGCGCTGCTTGCGCACAAACGGCCGGGCAAAGATCTCCGCAAGGTCTGCTGCCTGGTCAAAGCCCTGAATTGGCGTGAACACCAGCTCAATGGACCACTTGGTGTTGAATCCTTCGGCCTCTAGTGGATTAGCCAGCCCCAGCCCGCAGACCACCAGGTCGGGCTTGAGTGCCCGGCAGCGGTCGAGCTGTAGATCCAGGTCTTGCCCCTCTGAGATCTGCGCATGCGCCGGCAGCTGATCAATTTCCTCCTGCAAGTGGCTTCGGTGCAGATAGGGCGTACCCACCTCAGTGAGCCGCATGCCAAGTTCCTGCGAGAGAAACCGAGCCAGCGGAATCTCCAGTTGCGAATCGGGAAAGAAGAACACCGACTTGCCGGAGAGCCGCTCCCGCCATGGCTCCAGCGCCTTTTTTCCCCGCTGCAGGGCCGCGGCAATGGTATGGGCAAAGACCTGCTCTGACACGCCAAAGGCCTGGGCTGCAGCCCAGCACCACCGACGGGTCCCTTCTACCCCCAAAGGAAAAGGAGCGGCAATACGCTGCGCCCCTCTGGCCTCCAGGGCGCGGGCGGTATCTGCCAGAAAGGGCTGGGCCAGAATGAAGAAGGTATTGGGTCCCACCGCGGCAAGCGCATCTGCCCTACGTGGTGGCAGGCAGGCAATTCGGTCGATGCCCATATCGCCCAGAAGGCCCACCAACTGGTCTTCCACGATGTCGGCTAGGCTTCCCACGATTAGAAGCGTGGGGTCGGAAGAAGGCGAGGCCGGCATCTGCGGCACCAGAGCCGCCAGGCAGGCGTCTTCGCCCTGGGTAAACGTGGTCTCAATGCCACTGCCCGAATAATTCAACACCCGCACGGCCGGCAGATGCCGGGCGGTGAGGCGCTCTGCTGCGCGCGAGAGGTCGAGCTTAATCACCTCAGACGGACAGGAACCGACCAGAAACAGCAGCCGAATGTCGGGCCGACGCCTGAGCAGCTGATCAACAACTCGGTCAAGTTCCTCATTCGCATCGGCCAGGCCCGCGAGGTCACGGTCATCGATGATGGCTGTGGCAAAGCGCGGTTCGGCAAAGATCATGACCCCGGCGGCAGACTGAATGAGGTGCGCGCAGGTGCGAGAGCCCACCACCAAAAAGAAGGCATCCTGAATCTTTCGGTGCAGCCAGATGATTCCGGTGAGCCCGCAGAACACTTCTCGCTGACCGCGCTCG
The DNA here is from genome assembly GCA_016868305.1 of Betaproteobacteria bacterium. GTDB lineage: Bacteria > Pseudomonadota > Gammaproteobacteria > Burkholderiales > Burkholderiaceae_A > Hahnella. Next base: position 4,431 of record VGHK01000037.1, read on the forward strand.
CGAATGACCTCAGGCAGTGGATTATCGACCGCAGACAGCCCATCACCCCCCGTGTCCAGGCGGCAGCCATTGCTGGGTCCAGCATAGCCACTGCCCTCACGCGCCGTTGCCAATGGGGCGTTCATAGACGCTGCCTGCGCGCCATGCGCAGCTTCCAGACAAACTGGCCGGCATTGACAAGGTAAGCCCCATAGGCAGTAAGCGCCAGAGTTACCTGGGCCTGAAGGCTAAGCCAGGTATCACCCATCAGCCAGGCAACGAGGTAGGCCGTGTGCAGGGCAATCACCCCCATGCTCACCACGTCTTCCCAGAAAAAAGAGGGCGCAAATAGATACTGGCCGAAGACCACCTTCTCCCAGATAGCGCCAGTAACCATAATGAGATAGAGCACCAGGGTCTTAACCACAACAGACCATAGGGCCCAGTCCCAGTGAGAGTTTGTTGACCAGGCATAGCCGATCAGGGCCAGGCTAATAAGGAGCACCAGAAACTGAAAGGGCGCCAGAATGCCCTGCACAAGAGTCCAGATGGTTGCGTCACGGCGCAGACGCTCTTCGGGCGAATAAAGCGGACGCACCGCAGCTACCGAAGCCTCTGGGTCTTTGCCCAGGTGCGGCATCTGTGGCGGAAAATCACTGGCCATCAAACGTGACATGGCAAATGTCACTCCTTGTTTACTAGGTTGCGAGTTTCACTGTAATTCGGCCCACCTAGTATGTCAACTAAATTAGACATCTAAATAAATTGACAATTGGATATTTGTCCTAGATAGTCTTGGACAAACTCTAGATAAAGTAGCCCAAATACGGTAGTGACCGTCCTGTCTCGGCCCTGCGGGTCAGTTTCCGGACCCGCCACCCCGGAGAGAAGACCATGACCCATACCAGTTCTGCCCCGTTGACGCAGTGCTCTCGCGACACCGATGGTGTCACTGGCCTTGGCGAGCAGCAGTTCATGAGCATGCTGACCAAGGAGGTCATCCCGCAGCTGGTGCGGCTCGAGGAGGAGACCGCTGACCTTGGCCTTCCCCTTCCGGTCAATAGCCTTCAGGCGGCAGCCCTCAGGCTCTGCGAACTGGCGGTAGAGAAAGACCTTGCCCAATGCCGGCATTGCATCGCGGCCCTGGTCCGCGAGGGGTATGCGGTGGAGCGGATCCTTCTTGAGGTGGTGCAGCCTGCCGCGCGGCATCTCGGTCAGCGCTGGAACCAGGACAGCTGTAACTTTGCCGACGTGACGCTGGGCATGTGGAATATTCAACAGGTATTTACCGACCTAGCGGTGACTATGCGCCAGTCGGCTTACGGCCGCGTCTTCGCCGGTCAGCAGGCACCCTCTGTGGTCTTCTGCACCCTGCCCGACTGCCATCATCGGCTCGGGGTGCAGATGGTCTGCGCCTTCTTCGCGCGGGCAGGCTGGACTACCCAGCTTGCCCATGCGCGGACAGAGGCTGCACTGGTCGGTGAAATTGCCGATTTCGGGCCAACGCTGGTAGGGCTCTCCGTCTCGTCGGAGGCCGATCTTGTGAAAGCCGCAGGCTTCATTCGCCGTATACGCAGTCTTCAGAAAGATCAGCCGGGCCGGCCTTTGGCTGTCATGCTCGGCGGCCCTGCCATTGGCGTCTTTCCGGAACTCGCAAGCCTGACGGGGGCAGATATGCTCGCGGGCGATGCCCCGGAGGCACTTGCCGCCGCGGAACGCTTGATTAAGAGAGATGCGAATCGTGGGCCACGCTGAAGACCGCAAGGCGAGCAACCTCACGGGGCTAGACCCGGCAGAGAGTGCATCGCTGGTCGCGGCTGCGTCGGACATCACGCTGGTGATTGATGCCCAGGGCGTGATCCGCGAAGCCCTGATCGGAAACCAGGACTGGCTCTCCGCCGAGACAGCATCCTGGGTCGGCAGACTCTGGGCTGACATTGTTACCAGCGAGAGTAAGTCCAAGGTGCTCGAGATGCTTCAGGAGGCCGCAAAAGGAAACACCACCCTACGCTGGCGGCATATCAACCAACTGGGCGGACAGGGCCAGGAGCTTCCGATCTTGTTCTCGCTCGTTCGGGTGGGCAAAGAGGGGCAGATGGTTGCCATCGGCCGAGACCTCAGACCGGTTGCCTCTCTGCAGGCGCGCCTCATTGAGGCGCAGCAACTCATGGAGCGCGACTACCTAAGGCTGCGGGGCATCGAGAGCCAGTACCGGATGCTCTTTGACCTCGTGCACGATCCCATTTTGCTGATCGCGGCCCGTTCGCACCAGGTGATTGAGACCAACCGCGCCGGCTGTCAGTACCTGCAACGTGACCGACAGGCGCTCATCGGCGAGAACATCGGATCCCTGCTGTCGGACAAAGCCGCCACAGCATTCCTGAATATTCTGCAGCAGGTGGGCAGCTCGGGGCGCCCCGCCGAGACTAGCATTCGGTTTCAGAAGCACGAGTCCGCAGCGCGGGTATTGGTTACCTACCTGAGACAGGAGACCGATACGGTATACATGGTGCGTATCGAGTCCGAAAAACCCCAGTCGGGTGAAGATACCGAACTGCTTGAAGCGATTCGTCAGGTCACCGATGGCGTTGTTCTCACAGACAACAAGGGCATTATTCGGTCGGCCAATGCCGCCTTTGTGGAAATGATTCAGATGGCCCATTCGGGCCAGGTTATCGGTGAGCCCTTAAACCGCTGGCTCGGGCGTGCTAATACCGACCTTCTGGTCATGATCAATAGCCTCGCCCAGGGAGGTGCAGTACGTCTGTTTTCTACCCAGCTGATTGGTCATGCCGGGCTCGTGGTTCCGGTGGAGATCTCAGGAATCTCCGTTCCCACCGAAAGAGAGCCCTTTCTGGCCTTCGTCGTGCGAGATGTGGGACGACGACTGGATAGCCGGCCTGATGCCGGCCTACGGCCGCGGTCTGGCCAAGACCTCACTGGCCTGGTGGGCCGCATGCCCTTGAAAGAAATCGTTGGCGAGACGGTGGACCTGATTGAGAAGCTTTGTATTGAAGCCGCCTTAAAGATCACCAAGAACAACCGGGCATCGGCCGCAGATATGCTCGGGCTGTCACGGCAGAGTCTTTATGTAAAACTTCGCCGTTATGGCATTGAAGGACCCGACCCCGACGCCGCCGAAGACTAATTTGGCAATGCCCCAGCAGTATCCGGGCGGGCATCCTCATGGCAGCCAGACCAAGGCGCCACGGCAAGGCCAGCAGGCTGTCATTCTGCTAAGCCGGTTTCGGCCGGGCCATTCGCTCTGGGGGCTGGCCCAGCTTATGATGGCGCCGCTCAGAACAATCACCGTGCCGGGCCTGCTCTTTCAGAAAATCCTGGGGAGCGGCAAGGATGGGGGATTTGGCCTAAGCCCGGGCCTGAACTACCAGGGCGTGTTTTCGGTCTTTGCCACGCCAGATCAGGCCTCAGCCTACCTGCATGGCGCGCAACAGGTAAAGGCCTATCGCGATCATGCCAATGAATTCTTTGCTGCCCAGCTCCAGCCCCTCTCGTGTCGCGGCGCATGGTCGGGCTTTCGGTTCGACTCGCCGGCTGGGGCCGCGGAGCAGTATCCGCGGGAAAGCCCAGAACAAGGCGGCAATTACCCATCAGGCCCCGTGGCCTCACTCACCCGTGCATCGATTCGACCGCAGAAAGCCATGGCCTTCTGGAGACAGTCCCCCGATGCCGAGTCTGACCTTGCAAATGCCTCTGGCTGTGACTTGGCAGTAGGCCTTGGCGAGGCCCCCGTTCTGCGACAGGCCACATTCAGTCTCTGGAAAGACCAGGCCGCGATGGATGCCTATGCCCGATCGGGGGCGCATCAAAGGGCAATCACGGCGGCCTACGGGCAGGACTTTTTTTCCGAGTCGATGTTTGTGCGTTTTCATCCGGTAGCGATCTATGGCTGCTGGAAGAACCAGAGTTTCGGGCCGCCCCCATCGCAAGAGGGTGTTCTCACCGCATGACCGAGCGCAGTGTGGTGATTGTCGGGGCAGGCATGGGGGGGCTTGCTGCCGCGGTTGATCTCGCAGGCCAGGGGGTTCGGGTGACCGTCTGCGAAAAGGCCACGCAGGTTGGGGGCAAGATTCACCAGCGCACGGTCGATGGCCTAGCCATAGACTCTGGCCCCACGGTAATTACCATGCGCTGGGTCTTTGACGATCTGATGCGGGCTGCGGGGCTGACACTAGATGACTTTGTGCGCCTTAGGCCCTTGCCCGTAATCGCCCGCCATTTCTGGCCAGATAAGACCTGCCTTGACCTGCATGCCAGTGTCCAAGACTCCATCGATGCCGTAGGCAGGTTTTCTTCCGCGGCAGAGGCGCGCAGGTTTACTGCCTTTTGTGCGGAAAGCCAGCGTCTCTATCATGTCTTGGAGAAGGCCTATATTCGCAGCGAACGACCCGGCCTGCGGTCCATGACCCAAGACCTTGGGACGCAGGGGCTTCTCATGCTGGGAGGTCTTGGCCCCTTTGCCAGCCTCTGGAGAAGCCTTGGCAGGCATTTCACCGACCCCCGTTTGCGCCAGTTGTTCGCCCGTTATGCCACCTACTGCGGCGGATCGCCATGGCATGCACCGGCCACGCTCATGCTGATCGCCTATGTAGAGCAGCGCGGTGTATGGACTGCGCAGGGCGGCATGCAGGCTCTGGGCGTTGGCATCGCCCAGGCAGCAGAAAAGCTCGGGGTTGGGATAAGGCTTGGTGCTGGGGTCTCTGAGATTCTCACGCAGTCCGGTGCCGCCCGCGGGGTGCGACTGCAAAACGGAGAAGAGGTTCTCGCTGACGCAGTGATCTTCAACGGCGAAGCCGCCGCATTGCATGCCGGCCTGCACGGGCAGCCTGCCCGTGCCGCCGTTCCAGACAAAGACGGCATTTACCCCCGGTCTCTCTCCGCGCTCACCTTTGCGATTGCTGGTCGCTTAGAAGGCCCGGCGATTAGCTTTCACAACTTGTTTTTCCAAGATAACTACGAGTCTGAGTTCGCCGATATATTCGACCAGGGACAGCTACCCCGGCACCCTACCCTGTATCTCTGTGCGCAAGATAGGGCCAGCCCAGGCCCCGGCGTGACAGCCAATCAGGCAAGCAGTGCTCAGGGCGCACCAGAGCGTCTCTTCTGCCTGATTAATGCGCCTGCCCGAGGCGATGGCCCCCCCTTTACCGAACAGGAGATCCTGTCATGCCAGACCAAGGCCTTTGCCCTTATGACCCAGGCCGGGCTGCGGCTGCAGTATGCCCCCCAACAGATTCAGACGACTACGCCGCATCAGTTCGAGCAGATGTTCCCGGCCTCCGGGGGGGCGCTCTATGGCATGGCGCCCCATGGATGGATGTCTTCTTTTCGCAGGCCGGGGGCCACAACGCCGGTGCAGGGCCTGTTTCTGGCGGGGGGCAGCGCACACCCGGGGGCGGGCGTACCGATGGCGGCCCTTTCCGGGCGCCTGGCGGCCGCAACCCTGATGGCACACCTCGATTCGACCAACCGGTCGCGCCGGGTGGTTATCTCTGGTGGTATGTCGATGGCCTAAGCGACTGCGGGCAGCATGGCATCACCATGATTGCCTTTGTGGGCAGCGTCTTTTCGTCTTACTACCACTGGGCCCGCGGTCGTTCCGGGATTGCCGATCCTGAGAACCACGTCTGCATCAACCTGGCCTTGTACACGCCGGGAAAGAAGCGCTGGACTATGACAGAGCGTGGTCGGCAGCAGATGCGCCGGGATGCCCAGCATTTTCAGGTGGGCCCAAGCAGCCTGCGGTGGACAGGTGACAGCCTGGTTATTGATATCGATGAACGGTCAGTACCTCTGCCATTTCGGGTCAAGGGCCAGATGCGACTTCATGCTGATCGGTTCTTCAACTACCAGGTACCCATCGATGCGGCAGGGCGCCACCGGTGGGGGCCACTGGCACCCTCTGCACGCATTACGGTGGACTTTCCCTCCCCAGGCATTCGCTGGTCCGGCCATGCCTATCTCGATTCCAATGAAGGCGATGAGCCCATTGAGACGCCTTTTCACGAGTGGGACTGGTCTCGGGCACTGCTGAAAGATGGCAGCACTGCGGTCAGCTACGATGTGCGCGATCGTCTCGCGCCGGGGTCATCAGACTCTGTCTATGGCCATTCCGAGAGCTCACGGCTGATCACCGCCCGGTTTCTGCCCAATGGATCGGTAGAGCCCTTCGACCTGGGCCCCCGACAGCCCCTGCACAAAGGGCTCTGGGGTGTTGGGCGGTCAATCCGGTCTGACCCACGTGCGCCCCCCGCTCGCCTTACCCAGACCTTGGAAGACACTCCCTTCTACATGCGATCGGTAGTAGAGCAGCAGCTCTTAGGCGAACAGGTGCAGGCCATGCACGAAACGCTCTTTCTGCCTCGCGTTCGCTCGCCCATCGTTCGGCTCATGCTGCCCTGGCGCATGCCGCGCATCACGTTCTAGTCCGAGGGCATCCAGCAGTTATTGGCGGTGCCCAACCCGAGGGTCTGCGGGCGTTTTTTGCGGTGCGCAGCCCGAGGGACTGCAGGGGTTATTTGCGACGGAACGAAGGTGGAGTCGCGAATCTCCTGCAGGGCCCGAGCGAACTGGATCCAGGGCCCGGGCAATAACTAACATTTAAGGCCGGTCTAGCCCATGACCGGTCGTCGCCTCGCGAAAGGCAGGCACGCTCGTCGGCCGCCCGTTCATGTGCTCCCCGGCCCTTCGTGCTTGGTGCGGCATCTGCGCTTTGTGGTGATATGCGGCAGCTATTTGCGGTGCGCAACCCGAGGGGCTGCAGGGGTTATCAATTACGGTCTATCCCACAGACGACTGCGATTGACGCTCGCGTTCTTCGAGCCGAATAATGAGATCAACCATCCATCCTGCCTTCTCCGCCACCGACCGCGGAGGCCGATGCTGCATCGAGATGCCCGCCGCCTCCACCAGAAAAGCAATGGCCGGGAGCGGCTTATGCCCCCGAGCCATGCGCGGGGCCATAATCGCCGCCGGCATGCAGAGCATCAGCCGCTGTAGCTTGGCGCGACCCGAGACCACCGCCCGCTGATCAAACGAGTTGTAGCCCGCCTTAGTGATCACCCGACCAATATCCGCATAGATATGGCGCGCGGCAAGAATCGCCGGACGGCAGCGCCGCGGTAGGAAGCCCACCCCTTCCTCGGCGCGCCGATACAGGCTGTCGGCAGCATCTAGCACCCGCGCCACCACCCTTCCGAGTGCCGGCCCAAAAGAAGGCTGGGCCAGCCAGGCATCGGGATCCAGTCCCTCTTCCCGCATCCACAGTCGCGGCAGATAAAGCCTGCCCATACGGGCGTCTTCGCCGACATCACGGGCGATGTTGGTAAGCTGCATCGCCACCCCCAGCTCGCAGGCCCGCGCCATGGGTCGGGCCTCACGCACGCCCATGACAAGCGCCATCATGGCGCCCACTGTGCCGGCCACCCGTGCGCTGTAGTCATAGACATCGTCGATTGTTTCGTAGCGCCGGCCCTGGGCGTCCCACTGAAACCCCTCGAGCAGGGCCAAGGGAATTTTCTTCGGCAGACGATAGGCCCGCACCACCCGGGCAAAGGCCCGGTCGGCAATCTGGGGCAACGCCCGCAGTTGTTCAGAAAACTTCTGCGATGCCTCTAAAGGCGTTCGCCATTCTTCCGGTGAAATCGGAGAAGCAAACGCATAGATGGCATCGAGCCGCTCATGGAGTTCAGCCATCACCCGCGGACTCGCCCCTGAGTTATCAACCGCATCGTCGGTGACGCGGCAGAAGGCATAAAGATCGACAGCAGCCGATCGGATCGCAGCGGGCAAGAGCCGGGAAGCCGCGAAGAAAGACTTCGACCCCCCACGCATCAGGGCCTCTTCTTCAGACCCCCCTGTGTCGAGATTCGGCAGTTGCGGCGCCGACGGAGTTACTGGCACCGAAGATTTCAAGGACTGTGAAGACCCTGAACCCTGGTAAGCCTGCGCGGGCGCCCGAAAAAAGACATCTTGCTTCATCGGGCAGCGGCGCCCACCGGCGCAATCAGGCTATCGAAAGCCTTGGCCGAACTCAGTACCCCTGGCACCCCCGCCCCGGGGTGCGTGCCTGCCCCCACCATGTAGAGCCCCTCAATATCTTCGCTGGCGTTGTGCGGCCGGAACCAGGCGCTCTGCAGCAGCCGTGGCTCCATGCCAAAGGCGGCGCCCTTATAGGCCAGCAGACGCGATGCAAAGTCGATCGGCGTGACCACCTTGGAGGTCACCAGTTCGGCCTCAAGCCCCGGCAGCACGGAGCCCGAAAGGTATTCCGCAACACGCTGACGGTAGGGCTCGGCCTGCGTGCGCCAGTCGACATCGGCATCAAGATGCGGAACCGGAGACAGCACATAGAAGGTATCGCATCCGTATGGCGCAAGCGACGGGTCGGTAGCCGTGGGCCGGTGCAGGTAGAGGCTAAAATCGTTACTCAGAACCTTGCGCGTAAAGATATCGGTGAGCAGCCCCTTGTACCGAGGCCCCAGGAGGATCGTATGGTGGGGCAGGTTCTCGTAGCGGCGCTTTGTTCCGAAGTACCAGACAAAAAGCCCCATCGAATAGTTGCTGCGTTCAACCTTGGCATCGGTCCAGACACGCCGCGCAGAGGCCGGGAGCATATTCCGATAGGTATGGGCTGCATCGGCGTTAGAGACCACGATGTCGGCAGGAATCACCCGGTCGTTAGACAGTCGCACCCCAACCGCCCGTCGACCTTCCAGGAGGATTTCCTTTACATCGGTGTTGCAGAAGATCTCACCACCCTGGTCTTCTAAGAGCCTTGCAAGAGCCGCCACAATCGCCCCCGTACCGCCCATCGCAGAGTGCACCCCATACTCACGCTCCAGTGCAGGGATCAGGCTATAGACCTGGGTGACCGCAAACGGATTCCCCCCGATCAGGAGCGGGTGAAAGCTAAACACCTGCTGCAGCTTCTCGCTCTTGAAATGCCGCGCGGCCATGCTGTGAATCGTCTTCCAGGCCTGCATACGAATCATCGCGGGCACGGCAGCAAGTAGGTCTAAAAGCGAGCCAAAGCTCGTGGTACCGAGTTCCTCATAGCCCAGTTTCAGGCAGACCATAGCCTCGCGCATGAAGGCGTCATAGCCCGCAACCGCATCTGCGCCCCCTACCCGCGCCACCTCAGCCCGCATGGCCTGGGTCTCGCCAAAATAATCAAAATGACTACCGTCGTGGAAACGAATGCGGTAGAAAGGCGCCATGGGCCGAAGGTCTACATCATCGGCAAACCTTCGCCCACACAATGCCCAGAGTTCTTCCAGAAGAAACGGCGCGGTGATGATCGTTGGCCCGGCATCAAAGGTAAAGCCGTCTTGCCGGTGCACGAAGGCCCGGCCGCCAATGCCCTCAAGACGCTCCAGCACCGTTACCCGATAGCCCTTCACCCGAAGTCGAAGGGCTGCCGCCAGGCCGCCAAATCCACTGCCAATCACCACAGCATGCGGCGCCGGGGGAACTGGCCTTTTCTGACTTTCTGCTGCGGCCTGACCCATACCAGGGCTTCGCGAGGAATAGTCCAAGGGAACCGAAGACTGACGCAGCGTGGCAGGAGTAGACATAACGAAACCCTTCAGAGCCAAAAACGCGGCAATACCCACGGGACAATACCCGCCTCAGGAAAAAGCCTATGTACCGTCTCCGGAGCATACAGAGGATAACGGAAACTGTAAATTGCGGTTGACGGTTTAATTTGTCAAGTACAAAATGCCGGGATGGCCCATGCCTCAGAACTCGCCCCCGCGACCGCCCTGCCCCGGTTGTCGGCTGTACGCGAGCTTTTCAAGCCGATCACCTGGTTTCCGCCCATGTGGGCGTTTTCCTGCGGGGTCATCGCCTCGGGGGCAAGCATTCGCGAAAACTGGCTCCTAGTCTTCATCGGTATTCTTCTCGCGGGTCCTCTGGTCTGCGCCACAAGCCAGGCTGTGAACGACTGGTTCGACCGCCATGTCGATGCCATTAACGAGCCCCAACGACCCATTCCGTCAGGGCGCATGCCCGGGCGATGGGGGCTGTATCTGGCCATCATCTGGACAGGAATCTCTCTGCTCGTAGCCCTGGCCTTAGGGCCCTGGGGATTCGGGGCTGCCGCCGTCGGGCTGGTTCTTGCCTGGGCCTACAGCATGCCGCCGATTCGCTTAAAGGAAAACGGTTGGTGGGGAAACCTCGCCTGCGGCCTTTCCTACGAGGGGCTTGCCTGGATCACGGGTGCTGCGGTAATGGCGGGTGGGGCCTTCCCCGAGAGCCGCTCGGTGGTGCTTGCCCTGCTTTATAGCCTCGGCGCCCACGGCATCATGACCTTGAACGACTTCAAGTCGATAAAGGGCGATGCCCAGATGGGCGTGCGGTCGCTTCCTGTGCAGCTAGGCCCCAATCGGGCAGCCTTTACCGCCTGCCTGGTCATGGTCTTTCCCCAGATGGCAGTCGTGGTGCTGCTGGCCTTCTGGCAGATGCCCTGGCATGCGACGGCAGTCTTTGCGCTTCTGATTGGCCAGGCCATCCTCATGGCCTGGTTCCTGAAGAAGCCCATTGAACGGGCTTTGTATTACAGCGGTTTTGGCGTGCCCCTCTTTGTGATCAGCATGATGGTCTCTGCCTTTGCCCTGCGCAGCCTACAGGGGGTCGCATCGTGACCGCGCCCACGTCTGGTTTCGGCTGGGCCGCCATCGCCCGACTGGGGCTCATCCAGGCCTGCCTCGGGGGTGTTGTGGTGCTCGCCACCTCTACCCTCAACCGCATTCTTGTGGTGGAACTTGCCCTCGCGGCTGTGATTCCGGGGCTTCTCGTGGCCCTGCACTATGCCGTGCAGATTCTTCGGCCCCGCATGGGCTTTGGGTCCGATCAGGCCGGCCGATGCACGCCATTCATCATCGGGGGCATGGCCGTACTCGCCAGCGGCGGCATGCTTGGGGCCTGGGCCGTGGTGCAGATTCCGCAAGGCTTGGCCTGGGGCCTCACCCTGATGACCCTTGCCTTTTTTCTCATTGGACTGGGCGTAAGCGCCTGCGGCACAGCGGTATTGGTACTGCTTGCCAAGCGCGTCGCGCCGGTTCGGCGGGCGGGTGCTGCCACCATGGTCTGGCTCTTTATGATCGCGGGCTTTGCCATGACAGCCGGCACGGCCGGACACTACCTCGATCCTTATTCCGAAGAGCGCCTGCTTATGGTGGCAGCCGTAATCACCACCGGGGCAGTCTTTGCCACGGCCCTGCTGCTCTGGGGTCTGGAAGGAAGGGTCCCATCCGAGCAGCCCGAACAAGAACGGGATACCCCATTTCTCGAAGCCCTACGACAGGTCTGGAAAGAACCCGAGGCGCGCCATTTCACTATTTTTGTTTTTGTCTCGATGCTGGCCTTCAGCGCCCAAGACCTGATTCTCGAGCCCTTTGCCGGAATCGTATTCGGCTATACGCCAGGCGAGTCCACCAAGCTCTCTGGCCTGCAGCATAGCGGCATACTGGTGGGCATGCTGCTGGTAGCCTTTGCCGGTAGCGGCAAGATCTTTGGCAGACGATTTGGGTCTCTCAAGTTCTGGACTATTTCCGGATGCCTGGCCTCCGGCGTTGCCCTCGCTGGGCTTGTCGCCGCAGGCATCGTAGGGCCAGGCTGGCCACTTAATGCCAATGTCATGCTGCTCGGGGCCGCCAACGGCGCATTCTCTATCGCAGCTATCGCCTCAATGATGCGACTGGCCGGAGAGGGGCGGGCGCGGCGGGAAGGAACCCGCATGGGCCTCTGGGGCGCTGCCCAGGCACTGGCCTTTGGTGCTGGGGGCATTCTCGGAACCAGCCTCTCAGACATCGCCCGACTGGTCATGGAAACCCCCGCCGCCGCCTACGCACTGGTCTTTGGCCTGGAGGCCATTCTCTTTATCGTTGCTGCCCGGCTTGCCAGCCAGATCAGAGAAGGCGCACCCCAGTCACCCGCACCCCGGTTAAGTGCCGAGCGTGCCGAGCGGAACAGCCTAGGCAGCCCAGCCAGCAGCCCCACCAACCCCACCGGCCCAATATCCACGCAAGGAGTCCAATCGTGATCCACTACGACGTTGTTGTTATCGGGGGAGGCCCTGCAGGAGCCACCGCAGCAGACGACCTCGCCCGTGCGGGGGCGTCGGTGCTACTCGTGGATAAGGCCGGGCGGATCAAACCCTGTGGCGGCGCAATCCCCCCCCGGGCCATCCGCGACTTCGAGATTCCCGAAGAGATGCTGGTAGCCAAGATCTCCTGCGCGCGCATGGTCGCGCCCTCGAACACCCGCGTGGATATTCCCATTGAAAATGGCTATGTGGGAATGGTGGACCGGGCAGCGTTTGACGAATGGCTGCGCTGCCGTGCCCAGAAAGACGGGGCAAAGCGGCTGATCGGCAGCTACGTGGGCGCGGAGCCGGTCGATGCCTCCGACCCTTCCGGCCCCTTATGCATAGACCTTGAGGTGCGCGATAGCGCAGGCAACGCGGCTTTCAGAAAAATGCGGGTTACCACACGCCTGCTCATCGGCGCGGATGGCGCGCGGTCTCAGGTTGCCAGCCAGCTGATTCCGCGGTCCAACGAAGGCGTCTTTGTCTTTGCCTATCACGAGATATTAAAGGCACCAGACCCTGCACCTGCATTCGCTGCGGCGGCTGCAGAGGCAGCGTCGCTGTCGGTCACCGGATTGCACAGGCGTGGCCTTAGCAATGGTAACGGGGAGGCGCCTTCACGGCCTACCGGCTATGAACCAGACCGCTGCGACGTGATCTACAACGGCAGTGTCTCACCAGACTTCTACGGCTGGGTCTTCCCCCATGGCAATAGCGTGAGCGTGGGTACCGGCAGCATGGACAAAGGGTTTTCGCTCAGGTCTGCCACAAGTCTATTGCGTCGTATGGCGGGCCTCGATGCGGCAGAGACACTGCGACGCGAGGGGGCTCCCATTCCACTGAAGCCACTGCCCATTTGGGACAACGGACGAAATGTTGTGCTTGCCGGAGATGCCTCCGGGGTGGTGGCGCCAGCCTCTGGCGAGGGGATTTACTATGCGCTCTTAGGCGGACGGCTTGCGGCCGAGGCCTGCCTAGAGGTGCTCGCAACCGGAAACACCCGGGCCCTTGCCATGGCCCGCAAACGGTTTATGAAAGAGCATGGCCGAGTCTTCTGGGTGCTGGGACTGCTGCAACGGTTCTGGTACGGAACCGACAAGCGCCGGGAGCAGTTTGTGAAAATCTGCAGAGACAAAGACGTGCAGCAGCTTACCTTTGAGTCGTATATGAACAAGAAGCTGGTGCGTCGCAAGCCCATGGCCCATGTGCGTATCTTCTTTAAAGATCTTGCCCATTTGTTGGGCTTTGCCCGTGCATAATGGGCAGATGCCCGCGCCCTTAACGAATCTCTCGCCCAATTCCTTCGGTATTCTCACCGCCCGCCTGGAGCTCCCATGAGCGCCATGCAGCAGGGTTCGCTGCGGCTACAAAGCCTTGTTGCTGCCGGTATCGCTCTAACGGTGGCGGCATCCGGTGGGGCACTCACGATTCTCGACGAATGGTATTTCAGCCTTCTTCAGCCCAGTTTCAAGCCACCTGACTGGGCCTTCGGGCCCGCCTGGACGGTTCTCTTTATTCTTATGGCGATCTCGGGCGTCTTAGGCTGGCGCGCGGCCGCTGACCAGGCGCAGCGCGTGCGACTGCTTGCCCTCTGGGCACTGAACATTGTCTGCAACCTTGTCTGGAGCCTGCTCTTCTTTTTCCTGCAGCGTCCCGACTGGGCGCTCGTAGAGGTGGTCTTTCTCGCAGCATCCGTTGGTCTGCTCATTGTCCATCTGCGGCCCTACAGCCCCCGCGCCGCCTGGCTTCTTGTGCCCTATCTGGCCTGGGTCTGCTTTGCGGCCGCGGTAAACCTTGGGGTGGTACTACTTAATGGTCCCTTTGGCGCGACCGGCTAAAAAAACGCCCTCGAAGGGGAACCGAGGGCGTTGAGGGCACCAGCGGAGGACTTGGCGCCAAGAAAGAAAACGACTTGCCTAGTTAGTTTGTCTTCGCCTGCGCCTGCGGCGTGGCAATAGTGGTCTTTAGAAGATGGTCTGGCCCAGAGAGTTCCGGGTGATTCTTTAACATGCTCTGACCATACAAAGGCTTACCCACACCCTGGTGGCAGGTGGCGCAGTTCACCTTGCCGATGTCACCGGTCGGCCCGAGCCGGTTAGCAGGTTGAATAGGCGTGAGCGGGGTGATGAACTCGTTGTTTACCTCCCGCACCATGCGAATGCCATGCCAGGCGGTAGCCCGCGCCGGAGGGCTCTGCTCCCACTCGGCAAAGGCCCGTGAGTTGTGGCAGAAGGTGCAGTTCACGCCCAGGCTCTGGCTCATATGCATCATCAGCGCATAGGTCCATTCCCCCTGCATGGTCGATTTACGATTGCCCGTTGGCAATGCCGTGTCGCCAATTACCCGAATCGGCTTATCTTCCAGCAAGAATGGGGTGTAAGGGTCAATCGGCAGCGAGGAGTTGGCATTGGCCTCCACCCCGGCGCGATTGGCACCAAAGTTATTGCCCAGAAGCCGACCCGCCACCTTGGCATCTGGTTCGGTAAACCAGAGCTTGGTGGGAAGGTTCTGACCACGGTGGCAGGTGTAACAGGTAACACCCGTGGCCCCCACATGGACCTGCCATTTGGCATTGATGGTCTGGGTCATCTGGGTCATTGATCGGGCGACCACTTTGGTGTAGAGCGAATCATCTGCAAAATTGGCTACGTTGTGGCAATAGGCGCAGCCCTGCTCAGGCGCAACCCACTGGGTCATGGCCACCATCAGGCGGTTAAACTCGGCAACGCTAAGATCGCCGAGAACCTTCACGTTCTGATAAATCTGTCTTGCCTTCGGTCCGCTGGAATCCGCAGGCTCTAAGGCCTCGGGTACGGTGTTGGCTGCCTCCAGAGACTTTGCAATACGTGGGTTGGTCACCTGTTCCATACCTGTGCCCCGATAGCCCACCTGCACGGTGTCCACCGGCAGGCGCTCACACCCGGTGAGGCCCACTACCGCGACGAGACTCGCCGCGGCAATCCAGAAGCTTGGTCGCGCAATCATTGTCATTCTCCTTATCACTGTGCCGGGGTGGGTGCGGCGCCGGGGGCAATTGCAGGGTCCGCTACAGGGGCCCAGACTTCGGGATAGGCAGGGGCAACACCATGCTTCACAGCCCAGAGATACCAGTTGTCCACGACCGTACCGGTAAGCAATATGCCTATGCCGCCTGTGATGCAGGTCAGCACGGCAAACCACCAGGCCCAGCGGTGGATGGATTCCATGGTGGCGTTAAAGCCCATAGTCCAGCGCCAGAATAGCGCTGCACGCTCCGAGGCCGTGCCACGATCGACGATCTGCTCAATCTCGCGCTCGCCGCCAAACCGGCTAACTGCAAGAATCGTGGCACCGTGCATGGCAAAGAGCAGCACCGAGCCATACAGAAAGGCGATCGAGAGCATGTGGAAGGGGTTGTAGAACAGGTTGCCATATCGCAGCGAGAAGGCCGCCGTCCAGTCAAGGTGCGAGAAGATGCCAAAAGGAACAGCCTCACCCCAGCTGCCCATCAGCACCGGGCGAAAAAACCCTAAGACCAGATAGAGCCAAATCGCAGCGGCAAACGCCCAGGGCACATGCGTACCCATCTTGAGCGCACGGGCACGACGGTACATGCGCGCCCACCAGAGCAGAATCGATAACGTGATAAAAAAGCCTGAGAAGAGCCACCATCCGCCCTGGTTTAACGGGGGAATACTTAGCCCGTAACTCGGGGGCGGGGGGTCTACAGAAAGCCAGAACAGCTGGCGCACAAATTCAATCGGGCTGTAGTTCACCTGAACCAGGTAGTTCCAGCCGATTGCGGTAAACCCAATCAGAAACGAGAATAACGCCGCCACTCCCAGAAAGCCCAGGTAGATAGGACCAATCTGGGCATTGCCCAGACGTCCAAGTAGATGGATATGCCAGGGGCCGCCCATACGCTCGGTGTTGTCTCGTGCCCGGTCTAATGGAATACCCATTTCGGGCGGTGCCGTCACCTGCACCTGCGTGAAGAGGTTTTGATACTCAGCCATGATCTTCTCCTTGTTCTATGGCT
>VGHK01000038.1 GCA_016868305.1 Betaproteobacteria bacterium
AAGTGGGTGGTGTTCGGACACGGCGAAGTGCGCACCTAGTGCCTTGAGAATTCTGATGCTCTGGGTAAAGGCCTTTCACATTATCTTTGTTACCAGTTGGTTTGCCGGGCTGTTTTATCTGCCCCGCATCTATGTCAATCTGGCCATGGTGCCTCTGGGCCCGGAGGGACAAGCCGAGCGCGATCGGTTGCTGCTGATGAGCCGTAAGCTCTATCGGTTTATGGGGCCGCTGATGATTCTGGCTCTGGGCTTTGGCCTCTGGCTCTGGCTGTACTACGGCATCGGGCTTGGCGGCGAGGGCAATGGCTGGATGCATGCCAAGCTTCTGGTCGTTGTGTTGCTGCTGGGGTACCACCATATTCTCGGCCGGCAGCTGAAACGGTTTACCCGCGGGGAGAACCTCCATGGCCATATCTGGTATCGCTGGTTCAACGAGGTTCCGGTCATTCTGCTGCTCATCGCAGTGGTACTGGTCGTGGTGAAACCCTTTTGAACCTGTCGGCCTTTGCGGTCTGTCCCTCTGGTCTAGAAGAGATACTGCTTACGGAGCTCTGCAGCCAGCCTGGCATCACCGAGGCGTCCGCGGGTCGAGGAGGCGTATGGTTTCGCGCCGAGGCCTCGGCCATCGCCCGCGCAAACCTCTGGTGCCGCATTCCCACCCGCATCTTGCTCGCCGTAGACCAGTTTCGCCTGCGGCGTGCCGAGGACCTGCTTGAGGCCGCAAGCCGTGTGCCCTGGGAGCAGTACTTCGGACCAGACCAGACCTTTCGCGTGGATGTGAATCAGGCGCGAAGACCCCTCTTCGACCTCGCCCCCAACTTTGCTGTGCTGAAGATCAAAGACGGGGTCTGCGATCGATTTCGGGAGCTAACCGGCCGACGGCCCTCAATCGAGACACAGATTCCAGACCAGCGACTCTGGCTTTTTATTGATGGTGAGAAGGCCACTCTGTCGATGGACACCAGTGGGGAACCCTTGTTTAAAAGGGGCTGGCGGATGGCTAAGGGAGAAGCCCCATTGCGCGAAAATCTTGCGGCAGCATTGGTTGCGGTTGCCAATTGGCAGTCAGAGCAGCCGCTGCTAGACCCCTTCTGTGGCAGTGGCACACTGCTGCTTGAGGCCCTGCAGCGGGCGGCAGGCCTCGCACCGGGATACCTTCCGAGCCGGCCCCGCAGCTTTTCCTGTGAGCACTGGGGTGCTCGCACAGCCTTTGGAAAGATTGACTGGCGGGCCCTGCGCGATGAGTGTCAGGCCGCCTGGCATGCGGCAGACCACTGGGCACCGCTGACACAGCTTCGAGTGACCGGCCGCGATACCCATAGCGAAGTGCTTAAAGCAGCCAAGGCCAATGCAGCCCGGGCCCTCCCCTCAGCCCTTGCCGAAAAGATCACCTGGCAGGTGGCCGATTTCTTGAACACCGATGCGCCTGGCGAATCGGGGCTGCTGATTACCAACCCCCCCTATGGCGAACGACTTGATCTGCTTGGGCTTGAAAACGAGCGGCAGTTCAGCGCTATTCTCAAGCAACACTATGCGGGCTGGACAGCCTGGATTCTCGCCCACGACCTGAAGTTTGACAGCACCATTCGACTCAAAGCCACGCGACGTATGCCCGTGTTTAACGGCGACCTGGAGTGCCGCTGGATGCGGTTTGACATGGTCTCAGGGGGCTTCTCACGATGAGAACGCTATGACGTCCGTGGCCAAGCGTATAGAGGCGGTCCGGGCCCGCATTGAGGCGGCCCGATTGCAGGCGCAGCTTCCGCAGGCAGTCGTGGCGCTACTTGCAGTGTCTAAGACCTTTGGGCCCGAAGATGTCTGCGCAGCAATTGCCACCGGTCAGCAGGATTTCGGTGAAAACTATGTGCAGGAAGGCGTTGCCAAAAAGCAGGCGGTTATGCAGGCTCTCAAGGCGCGCACTGCAACCGCCTCAGCCGCGCTGCCAGGCTCAGGCTTTCTGCCGCTGCCGCCCGCTGCCCAGGGCCCTCGTTGGCACTTTATCGGGCCACTACAGAGCAATAAGACCCGTGAGGTGGCAGAACACTTCGACTGGGTGCACACGATCGATCGGGTCAAAATTGCGCAGCGCCTGGCAGACCAAAGGCCTGCAAACCTAGACCCACTGCAGGTCTGCATCCAGGTCAATATCGACCGAGAACCAACCAAATCTGGGCTGGATCCTGATGCGGTTGTCCCAACCAGTCTTGCAGTTGCCAGTATCGCTGCAGATACGGGCCGCATTCGGCTTCGGGGGCTGATGACCATTCCCTCGCCCGCAGTTCAGCCAGACCAGCAGCGCGCCGCCTTTGGGCGGCTGCGTGGCCTGCTCAAGAAAGTCAACGAGGCTCTGCAGACTCAGGCTGTAAAAAACACGCCCCTGCTCGACACCCTATCGATGGGAATGTCCGATGACCTGGAGTCGGCTATCGCGGAATCCGACCCAGGTCTTACTACCTGGGTACGGGTGGGAAGCGCGATTTTTGGGAGTCGGGCAAGACCTGCCGCCTAACACAGGGTGCCAGGGGTGACGCCCGGACAAAACCTTTTTTAAGCGGCGAGCGACTTTACTGCTGCTGCCAGACGGCTTTTATGGCGTGAGGCCTTGTTTTTATGCACGATCCTTTTATCTGCGATGCGATCGATAATGCTGGTTGCTGCGGAAAATGCAGACCGGGCGTCTTGGGCGTTGCCCTGGGCAACGGCCTTTCGTACCGATTTTACCGCGGTACGGTAGGCAGACCGAAGGCTGGCATTAATAAGCCGACGCTTTGCGGCTTGACGGGCGCTCTTGCGAGCAGAAGCGGAGTTGGCCATTGAAAGGTTCCTGAGAGGCTAAAAAGCCCTAAACTATAGCCGTTCTCATGAATCTTCTCAAGACGGTCGCCACGGTTAGCGGGCTCACGCTGGTCTCTCGGATCACCGGGCTCGCCCGCGAGGTATTAACTGCCAGTATTTTTGGAGCGGGTGCTCAGACAGACGCCTTTTTTGTCGCCTTTCGACTCCCGAATCTTCTGCGACGCCTATTTGCCGAGGGTGCCTTCAGCCAGGCCTTCGTTCCCGTTCTCGGTCAGGTCAAGGCCCAGGAGGGTCCCGAAGCCGCGCGCAGGCTCGCTACCCGTGTCGGATTACTGCTGTTTATTGTGCTTTCCATGATCACGGTGGGAGCCATCCTAGCGGCTCCCGCACTCATCTGGCTGATGACCGGAGGCTTCTCCGGAGACCAGGTCCGGTTCGACCTTGCTGTGGCCCTTACCCAGTGGATGTTTCCTTATATTGTGATGATCTCCCTCGTCGCACTGGCCTCGGGGGTGCTCAACACCTGGTCAGAGTTTCGACTGCCAGCCTTTACCCCGGTCTTGCTCAATCTCGCCTTTATTGGCGCCGCCTTACTGCTTGCGCCCCGACTCGAAGAACCGATCTGGGCGCTTGCGGCGGCGGTATTGGTCGGCGGAGTTGCCCAAATGGTGCTGCAGGCCTGGGGGCTCTGGCGGCTGGGGCTTTTGGCAGACTTGGCGCCGATGCTCCGTACCCCGATTGACTCGATAAAGAGTACTTGGAACGATACCCGTGTAAGGCGCATCCTCACCCTAATGATGCCGGCCGCACTGGCCGTCTCGGTAGCCCAGGTAAGCCTTGTAATCAACACCCACATTGCGGCGCGTCTTGAAACCGGGAGTGTGTCCTGGCTCTCGTATGCTGACCGCTTAATGGAGTTTCCGACAGCCCTATTGGGCGTGGCCCTAGGTACAGTGCTTCTGCCAAGCCTCACCCGGGCACACAGCACGGGAAGCGCCCAAGAGGTCTCAGCGCTCATCGACTGGGGCCTTCGTCTGGTGGTGGTTCTGGCTATCCCTGCTGCGGTAGGGCTCGCCATTCTGTCGATCCCCTTAGCCGCTAGCCTCTTTCACTACGGTGCCTTCACCGCCAAGGACATGGAGATGACCGGTATGGCCATGCAGGCCTACGCTGTGGGGCTTTTGGGGCTAATTGCGGTAAAGGTGCTTGCCCCAGGCTTCTACGCCCAGCAGGACATCCGCACACCGGTGAAGATCGCACTGGCGACCCTGATTCTCACGCAGTGCTTTAACCTCATACTCGTCCCCGTGCTCGGGCATGTTGGACTAGCGCTTGCCACCGGCCTGGCAGCCTGCTTCAACGCAGGGCTTCTCTGGTGGAAGCTTCGCGGTCGCGGCACCTATACGGCCGCCCCAGGATGGGTCTGGATATGGCTGAAGGTTATCGTGGCATCAGCCGCAATGGGCTTCACCTGCTTCTTTCTGGCTGATAAGGTGCTCTGGGCTGCGGCCCAGGCCACTCCCTTTCTGCGAATAGCCATGCTCTTGGGGATTATTCTTGTTGCAGCCCTGGTCTATTTTGGTGGCCTCAGCCTGATGCGGTTATCCTGGCGTGGGCTGCTAAAGGCGCCAAAATCTGGTGCCGAGGCCTAGCCCTCTATTTCATATGAACGCCCCCCAGCAATCCTCCTTCTCCATCCTGTTTATCGGGGGTGGCAATATGGCCCAGGCCATGCTCGCAGGCCTCATTGGCTCCGACGCTTTTTCCGAAGTCTCTATCCAGGTGGTTGAACCGGACGAGGGTAATCGGCAACAAATCAGCCAGCAATGGGGGGCGCGGGTATCGGTGGTTGCATCCTGCCAGTCACTCACCTGGGCAAAGGGCAGCCAGTCACCCAGCCCACACGCCGCTTTACCGGATTGGATTGTCCTGGCCGTCAAGCCACAGCATGCCCAAGAGGCTCTCATCCCAGTGTCCCAGAAAATTATCAGCGCAACAGGCGCACCCCACCTGTTATCCATTGCGGCAGGACTGACCATCGCCAGCCTAAAACAATTCTCCGGGTTACAGGCTATCGTGCGCACCATGCCCAACACGCCTGCCATGGTGCAGCAAGGCATTACGGGAGCCTACGCGGTACCGGAACTCTCCGCCACGGCACGGGCACAGGCCGACAGTATCCTACGCTGCCTTGGCGCGGTGGTCTGGGTGGAGAACGAAGGCCTGCTTGATGCCGTTACTGCAGTATCGGGTTCTGGTCCCGCCTATGTCTTTTATTTTCTAGAAGCTTTTGCAGCCGCGGGAGAGAAGCTTGGTCTATCGGCAGACGAGAGCTATCGCCTGGCCCTACAGACAATCAAGGGCGCTATTGCCCTTTTGGAACACAGCGGTGAAACTCCTGCTTCTCTGCGCACCAAGGTTACTTCCAAGGGAGGAACTACTGCCGCAGCCCTGGGCGTTTTACAGGCTAACCCTGGCGGGCTGGACGCGCTTATGGAAGAGGCCCTTAAAGCAGCGCATCACCGCGCGCAAGAATTGTCTCGCCAATAACCGCTGCGCCCTCTGTGCGGGCCTCTATCTCGCGAAACCGACGACCATGCCAAGCCAGAGTAGAGCGCCAAGCCAGTGACTCTTTAGAAATACGTAAAGGCTATCTTCGCGGGTCCGGCTTCGCAATCGCCGTGCAAGAAAGACGCCAAATACACAGGCTGTCGCGCAGAAGATCAGGTATCCAAAGCCTAAGGGAATGAACCACGTCAGCCCGGCCATGCCGGCGAGAAAAGCCATCTGCAATACCACTACTGCCGTCCAGTCATGCCGGCCGAAACTAATAGCGCTGCTTTTGAGCCCTAGCCTGAGATCGTCGTCGCGATCGACCATGGCATAAGCCGTGTCGTAGGCTAGCACCCAGGCCAGGTTCAATATCCAAAGCCACCATCCGATGGGCGGCACCTCACCCAGCGTGTCGGCAAAGGCCATCGGGATTCCAAAGCCAAAGGCCATGCCCAGAACAATCTGCGGATAAGGAAAGAACCGCTTAAAGAAGGGATAGGCTGCTGCGAGAACTGCTGCAACAAGCGCATATTGCCGGGCGAGGTCGTTGAGAAAAAACAAGAGGCTCGCACTTGCGGCAAGCAATAACAGGGCATAGACCACCGCCCCAGCAACAGATACCTCGCCAGTGGCCAATACGCGCTGCGCGGTTCTCTTAACATAGCCGTCAAAGTTACGATCGGCAAGGTCATTTAAGACACAGCCGGCAGCCCGCATCAGAAAGGTTCCAACGACAAAGACAACAAGACGCGACAGGTCTGGAATCCCCTGGGCAGACAGCCAAAGGGCCCAGAGGGTGGGCCACAGCAAAAGCCATGTGCCCACCGGTCGGTCAAAGCGGCCGAGCCTCCAATAGGCGCTCGCCCGGGCACGCAACATTTCACCGTTGTCTAGTGTTGCCATGCCCGAATTGTGCAGGAATTACTTGGGTCGACTGGGTTCGGGAATCTTCGCCACAGGAATCTGCAGCCCGGCCTCTTGAAAGGACTTCAGCTTCTTTGGGCCAACACCGGGCACCCGGCGGGCGAAGTCTTGCGGACTTTTGAAAGGACCATTCTTCTGCCGCTCGGCAATAATGCGGGCAGACATACTCGGACCAATTCCCCGAATCGTCTCAAGCTCGGCCGCGCTGGCCTGATTCGGGTTGATCGCCGCCCAGGTCGGCTGCGGGCTTGCAAGAGCGCACAGGACCGCGGCCATAAGGGCAACGAGCAATTGCCGCGGATAAGGAATTGCTAAACGAACAGATGCGGGAAACAATAGCTTCATCGCTAACCTCCATAGAAAAAAGGGAGGCTTAGGCTAGCGGGCCTCAGGGCATTGCAGCTTCAGCCAAAGGGCGGGCATTGCCCTCAAGTGGCGTGAGGGAATCCCATGCCATACATCCCGGACACTGCCAGTAATGCTGCTCGGTTCGAAAGCCGCAGTGGATGCACAAGTGGCGGCCCGCAAATGCCCCCCGAGGATGGGTCAGCCGGGGATGGTCTGACCAGAGAGCAGCCGCGCTCTCCAGGTCTCCCATCTCGGCGTAGCAATGAAAGCGCAGAGTTTTATCACCCTCCTCCTGGCCGAGACGATTCAGCGAGGCAAGAACATCTGCCCAGCGACGCTGCTGTTGAAACATCGCCACCTCGTAGCGGGACGCCTGCTGGGACAGGGGGGTGGATCGCAGCTCAGTAAGGCAGACCTCGGCGCGGTCCATAATGCCAGCGGCAAGATAGTCTTGGGCAAGCTCGAGTAATAGTTCCTGCGACAGGCTGGTAGCAAGCCGATCTCGGGCAAGCAACGAGAGTCTCACCTCAATGGCCCTATCGGGCTCGCCTTGTTGACGAAAAAGATTTGCCAAGGCGCGCTGAATTCCCAGCAGATCAGGCGACTCTCGTGCTGCCTCAAGCAAAGGGTCAACCGCCCGTTGGCGGTCCCCCACAGACAAAGCCTGAATAGCCTTTACAAGGCCACTGAGGTTCACTGCCCGCCGGGAACGGCCTTGGCGAATCTCAATACGCGCGGTGAGCCAGCCAAATGCAAACAGAAGCGGCAGAACGAGAAGCCAGAAGGGGTCAACCTGAATCATGGGGCTGGTTGACCCGCTGACGAAGCTCTTTACCCGGCTTGAAATGCGGGACCTTTTTGGCCGGAACGGACACCAGCTCGCCAGATTTTGGATTGCGGCCAACCCTCGGGGGCCGGCTGTTGACAGAGAACGTGCCAAACCCCCGAATCTCCACGCGCTGCCCGCGCACCAGTGCCGTGCTAAGGGCATCCAGAAGCACACGCACCGAGACCTCGCAGTCACGCTGGCCAAGCTGGGTTGCCTGACCCGGAGCGACAGCATTCAGTCGATCGGTAAGGCGCTGAATGAGCTCGGACCGGGTCATTGGATAAATCTAGACATCACAGAGAAGGCGCGATGCAATGCCAGAGCCTAAAGACGGCTAGTCGCGTGAATCAGACTGACCATCAAGCTTGGCCTTAAGCAGCGCACCCAGATTGGTGGTACCCGACGATGCGTTGCTTTCTGCCGCCATCTTCTGCAGCACATCGGCCGCTTCGGCAGAGTCTTTGGCCTTAATGGACAGGTTGATAGATCGTGTCTTGCGATCCACGTTGACGATCATGGCCTCGACGGTATCGCCCTCTTTGAGATGGGTGCGGGCATCTTCTACGCGTTCGCGTGAGATGTCGGAGGCCCGCAGATAGCCTTCAACGTCGTCTGACAGGGTAACCACTGCACCCTTGGCATCCACAGACTTCACCGTTCCAGTAACGATGGCGCCCTTCTCGAGTTTATTGGCATAACCCGCAACCGGATCACCCTGAAGCTGCTTAATGCCCAAGGAAATACGCTCGCGCTCGACATCAATGGCCAGCACCACAGCCTCGACCTCGTCGCCCTTTTTGAAGTTGCGCACGGCCTCTTCGCCAGCTTCGGTCCAGGAGAGATCGGACAGATGCACCAGACCGTCGATGTTTCCGGGAAGCCCCACAAAGACACCGAAATCGGTAATCGACTTGATCTGTCCGCGTACCTTGTCACCCTTGTTGGCGGTGGTCGCAAACTCCTGCCAAGGATTTGCGCGGCACTGCTTCATGCCCAGCGAAATACGGCGACGCTCGCCATCGATTTCCAGAACCATGACCTCGGTGTCATCACCCACCTGCACCACCTTACCCGGGGTGACGTTCTTATTGGTCCAGTCCATTTCAGACATATGCACAAGGCCCTCAATACCGGGTTCGATCTCTACGAAGGCACCGTACTCGGTGATGTTAGTCACCTTACCGAACAGGCGTGAGCCCTGGGGATACCGGCGGGCAATGCCATCCCAGGGGTCGTCTCCGAGCTGCTTAATGCCAAGGGAAACCCGGTTCTTATCCTGATCAAAGCGCAGCACCTTGGCAGTAACTTCCTGGCCAATGGTGAGTACCTCAGAGGGGTGGCGCACGCGACGCCAGGCCATGTCGGTAATGTGTAACAAACCATCGATTCCGCCAAGGTCGACAAACGCGCCGTAGTCGGTGATGTTCTTGACCACCCCGGTAACGGTGGAGCCTTCTTTGAGGTTGTCGAGCAGCTTGGCGCGCTCTTCGCCCATGCTGCTTTCGATGACGGCGCGACGAGACAAGACAACGTTATTGCGTTTGCGGTCAAGCTTGATCACCTTAAATTCGAGGGTTTTACCCTCGATATGCGAGGTGTCCTTCATCGGGCGGGTATCCACCAGCGAACCAGGCAAAAAAGCACGAATGCCATTGGTCATAACGGTGAGGCCGCCCTTCACCTTACCCGTTACCGTTCCGGTGACGAGTTCGGCAGCCTCAAGGGCTTTTTCAAGGCTGAGCCAGGCGGCAAGGCGCTTGGCTCGATCACGGGACAAACGGGTTTCACCGCGTCCGTCTTCGAGCGACTCAATGGCTACCGAGATAAAGTCGCCCTTGCTGACATCCACCTGGCCATGATCGTTTAGAAACTCTTCCAGGGGGATAAAACTTTCAGACTTCAAACCAGCGTTAACCACGACGTGGTTTTGGTCGATACGAATCACCTCGGCGGTGATAACTTCGCCCGCGCGCATTTCCTGACGGGCGATGGACTCCGCAAACATGGCGGCAAAGGACTCAGGCGCTGCAGCGCCGGCAACAGAGGATTCAAGAGACATTCGTTAAGGTTTCCAAAAACACACCGCCAGACAGCGCCAGCGGTGGAGTAACGCGCAACTGCGCAAAAAATGCCGAGGCTACGGGGCTAGTCAGACCGACGGGAGCGGAATGCCTGCAAAATGGCCTCGACGGCCTGTGGAATCGTCTTACTCGTGGTGTCGAGAAAGACAACGCCGGATCCTTCGACATACTTTAGCGGCGCAACTGCCCGAGAAGAATCTCGCGCGTCTCGCGCCTGTAAGTCTGCTAAAAGGCCCTCTAGTTTAGCGGGAATTCCTTTGTCTATCAATTGCTTGAACCGGCGTTCGGCTCTGGACTGCACAGAGGCAGTCAAAAAGATCTTGGTCTGGGCCTCTGGAAAGACTACCGAGCCCATGTCGCGGCCATCGGCAACCAGCCCAGGGGGGCGTGCGAAGTCGCGCTGACGGCGCAAAAGCGCCCTTCGCACATCCGGCAGGGCGGCTATTTCGGAGGCCCGGTTGCCTACCGCCTCTGCCCGAATTGCCTCTGTAACCTTCTCCCCATCGAGCCAGACCTCCCCCTGGGAAAAGCCGATATCCAGGCCCGTCGCCAGGCTCGCCAGGGCAGGTTCATCCTGATACGGCAGGCCCAGCCGAGTTGTCTTCAGGGCAAGCAGTCGATACAGGGCACCGCTATCGAGGTAATGGAAACCAAGCGCCTCGGCCACCCGGGCCGCAACCGTGCCCTTACCCGAGGCGGTAGGGCCGTCGATGGCAATGACCGGAACCGCCTGAGCGCAGACGTCGGCAAAGATATCGAAGTAGTCAGGAAAGGTCTTGACGACACAGCCCGGGTCAAGAATGGTCACGGTTCGGTCAAGGGCATCGGCCGCATGCCGAAAACTGAGCAGTGAAAAGCTCATGGCCACCCGGTGGTCGTCGTAGGTCTGCACCGCGGCCGCCCGGAGCCGGGCCGGGGGGTGTACCAGGATAAAGTCGGGGCCCTCTTCTACATCGGCCCCAAACTTGCGGGCCTCGGTAGCCATGGCTGCAATACGATCGGTTTCCTTAACCCGCCATGACCCGATATTGCGCAGGCGGGTGCTACCTTCAGCATAGAGTGCCAGGGGCACCAGTGTCATTGCCGCATCAGGAATATGGTTGCAGTCCAGGTCAATAGCCGCCAAGAGAGGACGCCCATCGGGACTTCTTTGCCTTGCGGCGACCTCAATAAAGTCCTCGCCCCAGACCACCTGCGCGCCCATCTTCTCAAGTGCATCGGCAAATCGGATGTCCCCCTGACGGCTGGCCTGCCCCACCCCAGTGACCCGCACCGGGCCGCCCCCCACAAGTCCTGCGGCCAGAAAATACGATGCCGAAGAGGCGTCACCCTCGACCGTCAGGTACCCTGGGGCCCGCATTGCAACGCAAGAATCGGCATCATGCGGTGCCAAGACTGCAGGGCATACCGTGAACTCTGCACCTGTATCCCCTGCTGGGCCCGCGGTGCGCTCGGTGACTGTCACGCCGAAGCGGGCCAACATATCGCAGGTCAGGTCGATGTAGGGGCGGCTGATAAGAGCCCCATCCACCCGCACCGTGACCGGCATACCCCACTGACAGGCAAACAATGGCGCGGCCTGCAGCAAGCCTGTAAGAAACTGGCTAGAAGTACTGGCCCGCACAGCAATCTGGTCGATGGGCGGCAAAACAGCGGCACGTAGCCGCAGCGGGGGGTAGCCTTCGGCCTGCAGATAGTCGATCTGCGCACCCACAGCACGAAGGCCTTCGACCAGATCGCCGATTGGCCGTTCGTGCATGCGGGCCACACCCTGCAACACCACGCAGCCGTCTGGCTGGGCTGCGCCCGCCGCCTGCAATGAGAGCGAGGCCACCAGCACCGGTAGCAGCGTTCGAATGGTGAGCCCAGAATTACCCACGAACAGCACTAAGGGGGCATCCGTGCAGCCCCTGTTGGGAAACTTCCCTGCTACGCCCTGCACCAGTGTGCTTCCGTCCGCCGCCTCGCCTATCGAGACGCCCAGGCTGCGCAGGCTTTGCACCATTACGGCCGTATCGTCAGAGGAAAGCAGCCCTTTTAACTCGGTCTGGCCTTGGGCAATCGCGGCGAGCAGCAGGGCGCGATTCGACAGGCTCTTGCTGCCGGGTAGGCTCACGGTGCCGCAGGCAGCATCTCGCAGGTCTAAGGTGATCTGAGACATGGCCATTCCGAGAGAAACGCCTAGCGAAAGCCCCTGCGCCAGGTAGCCGCAGATTCGAGCAGCTGGGCGAGTGCGGCTCGGTCACCGGTCGCGAGCGCCTGGGTCAGCTGCTGCATCACCGCATTCCACTGGGGCATCAGACCCAAAATGGCCTGGCGGTTTTGTAACAAGATATCGGCCCAGAGGTCTGCCGACGAGGCCGCGATCCGTGTCGTGTCTCGCAGTCCGCCTCCGTAAAGCGTCTGCGCGGCGGCGGCCGAGGGGCGCGCCGCCAGTAGGGCAGCAAGGCCATAGGCCAGCAGGTGCGGAAAATGACTAATGTCGGCGAGCAAAGAATCGTGGTCTTGGATTGCTAGTCGGCTTGGAATGCCGCCAAGGCCTGCCCAGAAAGCTTCCACCTGCCCGATCGCGGCCTGTGAAGCACTTTCCAGGGGGGAAATCAGCACCCGCGCCTGTTCGAAGAGATCGGCACTGGCGGCCTGAGGGCCGTGGCGCTCGGCACCAGCCATGGGATGACTGGGCACAAAAACCTCTGCAAAGCGGGGCGCGGGGTCAGGGGTTAATGCCCTCTTTACGGGTGGCGGCTGCCTTGCCTCTGACTGCATTGCCTCGATAACCGCCTGCTTGGTGCTTCCGATTTCGGTAACCCAGGCCCACGGCTGATGCCGATGATGCGCGGCGAGCAAGGGGAGCATGGCGGCAAGCAGAGACACGGGTGCGGCCAAAACCACTGCGCTGCCCGAAGCCTTCGCTGCTGGCTGGGCCTGGCAGACCGCAAGAGCATCTGCAAGCGAAGGAAATCCGCGATCGATCAGGCCCAACTCATGGGCCTCTAGGGCTTGGTGGGGATCCACCCCCCAGACCTCTTGGGCCTGCCCGCGACTGCGCACTGCCGCAGCAACCGATCCCCCCATCAGGCCAGTGCCTACGACCAGCAATCGCCCGATCACCCCCCTGCCCTCGTCGCCGGTGCTGCCGACGCTGCAAGTCGGGCGAGTGCCTGAGGCATCGCCCGCAGCAGTGCGGCATTTTCATCTCGCGTGCCGACAGAGATACGCAGATGGGCTGGCAGACCGTAGCCCTGCACGGGACGCGTGATTACCCCTGCTGCCAACAAGGCCTCAAAGAGGGCCTGCCCGGAGCGCTGACCCGGCTGGGGGAGCTGCGAGAGATCGGCAAGAACGAAGTTTCCCCAGGACGGCAGGCACGCAATACCAAAACTGGCAAGGCCTTCGGTGAGCTGGGTAATACCGGCACGATTAAGCGCATAGGATCTGTCGAGAAACTCGTGGTCGGACAGAGCCGCAGCAGCAGCTGCCTGCGCCAGGCTATTGACATTAAATGGCTGGCGAACGCGGTTGAGCAGATCGGTCACGAGCGTGCTGGCAACCCCATAGCCCACCCGAAGCCCCGCCAGACCATAGGCTTTGGAGAACGACCGCGATACCAGTAGGTTAGGGAATTCCTGCACCCAGTCAAGGGCCGGGTATCGGTCTTCAGGCGGCAGATACTCGGTATAGGCCTCATCCAGCACCACCAGCACCGATGCCGGCATGGCCCGAATAAAGGCGTGGATCTGGTCTCCAGGAATAAAGCTTCCCGTGGGGTTATTGGGATTGGCCAGCCAGACAACGGTCGTGGCAGGCGTCACTGCCTTGGCCATTGCCTCAAGGTCGTGACCAAGGTCTGCGGGCTTTGCAGGAACCACGACCAGCCGGGCGCCCACGGCCTGCGAGGCCAAGGCATAGACCGCAAAGGCGTGTGCACTCATGACTGACTCGGTACCGGGACGCAGAAAGGCATGGGCGACCATTTCTAAGATGTCGTTGCTACCGTTCCCAAGGGTGATCTGCTCAGGCTGCAGGCCGAAACGGGCAACCAGCGCGGCCTTCAGGTCAAAGCCGTTGCCATCAGGATACCGCCCCAGATCGCGGGCTGCCTCCTGCATCGCCATCTGGGCCTTCGGGCTCATCCCCAGAGGGTTTTCATTGGACGCAAGCTTCACCACCTGATCTTCGCGAAAGCCATAGGCACGGGCAATGTCCGCAATCGGCTTACCGGGCTGGTAGGGCGCAATTGCGCGAATGTAGTCTGGGGCCTGATCAGAGATCTGCATAAAGATGTTCGGGCTAGTCGAGGTTTTGGTGTGGAGTGGCATCTGGGGTTGCATCTGGGGTTGCGCCTGGGGATGGGTTTACCGGTGCGCCTACGGGAGACTTTGGATCTGAGCCGAAGGCAGAAAGCTTCTCAAACAAGGGATAGGAACCGAGCAGCTTGTACATGCCAGCAGTCTTTTGGATTTCGGCTAGGGCAAGCGCGACCGAAGAATGGGTCTTGTGCCCCACCAGATCAACATAGAAAAAGTACTGCCAGGCGCCACCCCCGAGCTTTCGGGCAGGCCGCGACTCAAACCGTTTCATGGAGACGCCATGCCGCGCCAAAGGCTCAATGAGTGAGAGCATAGCGCCCGCCTTATCGGGCACTGAGAGAATCAGAGAGGTCTGGTCTCGGCCGCAGCCGGCAGGGCTAAACCTGCCAAGCGCTGCAAACCGCGTGCGGTTCGAGGGATCGTCTTCGATACGCTCTGCCAGCACAGTTAAGCCGTACAGACCCGCAGCCGCCTGGCCTGCAATCGCCGCTAGGCTTGGATCTTCTGCAGCCATCTGGGCTGCATGGCCGTTACTGGCAACCGCCACTCGTGCGGCGCCTGGCAGGTTGCGGTCTAGCCAGCCCTGACACTGTGCCAAGGCCTGGGCATGGGCAACCACTTGGCGCACCTGCTGCAGGTCGCCCGTTTTGTGTAACAGACAGTGGTGAATCGGAAGTGACACCTCTGCGCAGATCTCTAAAGGCGTGGAGAGAAGGAGGTCGAGAGTACGGCCCACCGTACCCTCGATAGAGTTTTCTACAGGGAGTAGTGCCAGATCGGCAAGACCTGTTTCTGCCTTGCGCAAGGCCTCATCGAGCGAGGCACAGGCAATGGCCTCCACCTGATGGCCAAACAAGACGTGCACCGCCTGCTCGCTGTAGGTACCGAGGGGGCCAAGATACGACACCTTCAAGACATGCTCGAGTGCCCGACACCCCGAAATAATCTCAACAAAGATCGCGGCAATCGCCGTGTCAGGAAGTGCGCCGCCTTCTGCCCGGTTCAGGGCGCAGAGCCGCTCGAGTATGGATACCTCGCGTTCGGGCCGATACACCGGAGCCCCAGAGAGCTGCTTGGCGTGGCCCACCTGTTTAACCACCTCGGCCCGCTGCATGAGAAGCCGAACGATCTCCTCATCGATCGCATCGATACGGTCACGCAAGGGGCGAAGATTGTCACCAGACATTAGCCATACGCCTTTTCAAAGGCCTTCATGTAGTGAACGAGCTGTCGGGCGCCCTCAACGGGCATTGCGTTATAGAGACTCGCCCTGAGGCCCCCCACCGCCTTATGGCCCTTAAGATTGAGCAGCCCCGCCTGCTGAGCGCCCTGCAGAAAAGGCTCATAGAGACGGTCATCAGGGAGAAAAAATGGGATATTCATAAGCGACCGCGCAGCTGTTTCGACATAGGCCCGATAAAACCCGGAGCCATCGATGGCATCGTAGACCATACGGGCCTTGGCCTCGTTTCGCTTCTGCATTTCCTGTACTCCCCCCTGGTCAATAAGCCATTCAAAGACCAGCCCTGCCATGTAAATCGCAAAGGTAGACGGGGTATTGAGCAGGGAATTATTTTCAAGCACCTTACGGTAGTCAAAGACACTGGGGCAGGTGGGCTGCGGTTTGGGGACACGATCCTGGATGAGTCTTCTTTGCAGAATCACAAAGGTAAGGCCCGAGGGCCCAATGTTTTTCTGTGCCCCGCCGTAGGCCAGCCCAATCTGGGAGAAGTCCATGGGCCGAGAAAGTACATGCG
The DNA here is from genome assembly GCA_016868305.1 of Betaproteobacteria bacterium. Taxonomy (GTDB): domain Bacteria; phylum Pseudomonadota; class Gammaproteobacteria; order Burkholderiales; family Burkholderiaceae_A; genus Hahnella. Next base: position 15,599 of record VGHK01000038.1, read on the forward strand.
AGGACATGTCGATAATCAGCGGCGCGTTTGGTGCCCCGAGGTCTTTCATTTTAGGAAACACGTGATACTCAACGCCACCAATCGTCTCGTTGCCACAGATATGCAGATAGCTGGTGTCGGGGCGTACCTGCCACTGGTCTTGCGCAGGGATATAGCCAAATGCGGGGTGGGCATCAGTTGGCGCTGCAGCAGAGGCAGCAAGATGGACATCACCATACTTGCGCGCCTCATCGATAGACTTCGCCGACCAGTGCCCAGTGTGCACGTAGTCACACTTTGCATTCACGCCCAGAAGGTTCATAGGAATGATGGCATTTTGCGCCGTCGCACCCCCCTGCATAAACAAGACCTCGTGGTCGGGCCCGAGGCCGAGCAGGGCACGAAAGTCCGCCAGTGCCTTTTCATGAATTTTGGAGAACAGAGGCCCCCGATGGGTCATTTCCATAACCGACATGCCTGTATCACCCCAGCTGAGCATCTCTTGGGCTGCCCGCGCGAGAACTGGTTCGGGTAAAACAGCAGGGCCAGGGGCAAAGTTAAAGGGGCGCGAGGACATGGCTAAGGAACATGGGCAAAAAGGGAAAGCACATAGGGTATCGAAAATGCCGACACGGCTGTAGTAGCGACCACCGCAGTGGCACTCAGGGTAACACCTTGGTTGTAGCGCTGGGCCAAGAGATAAGTATTCGCGCCTGCGGGTAGCGCGGCCATCGTGGTGAGCACCCCCACCGTAAGCGGCGGAAGATCCAAAACCCAGGCAGCAACCAGGAACACCAATAGCGGGTGCAATACCAGTTTGAACAAGATTGCGGGCGCTACTGCACGCGGCTCGATCTGGTTACGGCTGTGATAGATCGATGCCCCGAGTAGCATCAGGCAGCAGGGTATAGCGACCTGGCCCATGGATAAGAGTGTGGAGTCCAGCAACTGGGGCAGTTCAAGGCCTAGGCTGCTTACTAAGAGGCCCAGCATGATGGGAATGACCACCGGGTGCAGTACCGCCATCTGCACCAGTTGCTTCGCAGTCATAAGCCGGCTGCGCCGAGACCGGCCTTTGGAGGACATCTCAAAGCCCACGACAGAGAGCCCGAGAATTACGAGCGAGTGCATGGTGAGCACGGTTAACAGAACCACGAGACCATCAGGCCCGAAGAAGAGGTTCACCACTGGGATACCCACCATTACGTTGTTAGAGAACGTAGAGGCAAGCGCTAGAGAGACCCCCACCCCGCTCGAGATTCCCTGTCGTTCGTCTGGGGTGCCAAAGGGCCCAAGACCGTCGCGAGCAGAAGCCGACGGGTCGCTGCGATTGTCAGTGCGGTTGTCAGAGCGATAGATGCGGGCCAAAGCGGTGCGCGTAGCCAGCAGATAGACCAAAGCAAATACCATCACCGTAGCTGAGAGATAGCTAATGATCGGGAGAATACTCAGGGATTCAAATTCGACCGTCGCCATCGCCCGAAACAAGAGCGCAGGCAAAAACACCTTGAGTACCAGGCTGGAAAACAGATTGGTCGAGGCCTCATCAATCCAGCCCAGCCGGGCTACCAGAATGCCCACCGCAACAATCAGAAAAACCTGAAGCAGGGCATCGGTCATGTCAGCAAAGACCAGCGAATTGAGGCGTGCGGCGCCGGCGGGGCTTTGCAGCGAAGGCCGGCTAGCCCTGCCCGGAGCCTGGGGGCGAAGAGACCTGCTCTGGGTCGTCGGTCTCTGCGATGCGCTGCACGCCTACTAGAGTGCTTCCACCATCAACAGCGATCAGGGTGACCCCCTGGGTAACGCGACCAAGCGCTCGCACCTCGGCAACCCGGGTGCGCACCACTACCGCCTTATCGGTAATGAGCATGATCTCGTCGGTCTCGCTTACCAGGCAGGCGGCCACCACCTTGCCGTTTCGGGCCGAGGTTTGAATGGCAATCATGCCCTTGGTACCGCGACCATGCCGGGTATGCTCCGAGATTAAGGTACGTTTGCCGTACCCATTCTCGGTGGCGGTTAAGACGAACTGGTTCTCGTCTTCGGCCACGATCATGCTAATCACTTCCTGGCCGCGGTCGAGCATCATGCCACGCACCCCGCGCGCCTCACGGCCCATTGGACGCACATCGTCTTCGGCAAACCGCACCGCCTTACCCGCATCGGAAAAAAGCATGACATCGTGCTCGCCATCGGTGATGGCAGCACCGATCAGGTAGTCGCCCTCATCGAGAGAGCAGGCAATAATTCCGCGCTTTAAGGGCCGGGCAAAGGCATTCAAGGGAGTCTTCTTCACCGTACCCAGGGCCGTAGCCATAAAGACATAGCGGTTTTCTTCATAGCCTTTCACAGGAAGAACGACGGTGATCTTTTCTCCTTCTTCCAGCGGCCAGATGTTAACCAAAGGCTTGCCCTTGGAGGCACGAGATCCCTGTGGCACCTCATAGACTCTGAGCCAATAGACCCGGCCACGATTTGAAAAAGCCAAAATGGTGTCATGGGTGTTAGCGATAAAGAGCTGGTCAATCCAGTCATCTTCTTTGGTGGCCGTGGCGGTCTTTCCTCGCCCCCCACGGCGCTGCGCCTGGTACTCAGACAAGGGCTGGCTCTTCATGTAGCCCGTATGAGTAAGGGTGACTACCATGTCTTGCGGGGTAATCAGGTCTTCGGTCTGCAGTTCTTCAGCGTTGTGCTCAATCACTGACCGACGGGCATCACCAAACTCTTTACGTACCGCCTCAAGCTCGTCCACCATTATCTGGGTGATACGCGATGGCTTCGAGAGAATGTCTAAAAGGTCGGCGATCGTCGCAATCACCTCTTTGTATTCGGCCACGATCTTGTCTTGCTCAAGACCCGTAAGGCGCTGCAGACGCATCTGCAGAATCTCTTGGGCCTGTATATCGCTCAACCAATAACCATCGGCCTTCAAGCCATAGTCTGCCGAAACCCCCTCGGGCCGAAAGGCCTCGGCAATGGTTGTCTCGGTGGCGCGCGCAAGCAGTTCTTGCACCAGGGCGGCGCCCCAGGCCCGCCCCATAAGCCCCTGCTTGGCCTCTGTCGGGCTGGGCGAGGCCTTAATCATGGCGATCATCTCGTCCATGTTCGACACGGCAACTGCCAGGCCCTCTAAGACATGGCCACGGTCACGGGCCTTGCGCAAAGCAAAGACCGTACGACGGGTAACCACCTCTCGGCGATGGTCGAGAAACGCCTCGAGCATCTGCTTGAGATTTAAGGTGCGCGGCTGGCCGTCGACCAGCGCCACCATGTTCATGCCAAAGCTGTCTTGCAGCTGGGTGTTCTTATAGAGGTTGTTAAGCACCACCTCGGGCAGCTCCCCGCGCTTGAGCTCGATGACCACGCGCATGCCCGACTTATCGGATTCGTCGCGAATATCGGAGATGCCCTCAATGCGCTTTTCGTTGACCAACTCGGCCATGCGTTCTTGCAAGACGCGTTTGTTTACCTGGTACGGGAGCTCATCGATGATGATGGCCTGCCGGGCGCCCTTATCGATATCCTCAAAGTGGGTCTTCGCACGCATGACACAGCGGCCACGTCCGGTGCGATAGCCCTCTCGAACCCCCTCAATGCCATAGATGATTCCGGCGGTGGGAAAGTCTGGAGCAGGAATACAGTCCATCAGCTCGTCAACGGTGACCTCGGGAGACTCGAGCACCTTGAGACAGGCCGCAACAACTTCGGAGAGGTTATGCGGAGGAATATTTGTGGCCATGCCCACGGCAATACCCGAAGAGCCATTAATGAGCAGGTTTGGAATCTTGGCGGGCAGCACCAGGGGCTCTTTTTCGGAGCCATCGTAGTTGGGGCCAAAGTCGACGGTGTCTTTGTCGAGGTCTTCGAGAAGCTCGTGGGCGATTTTTGCCAGGCGAATCTCGGTGTACCTCATGGCTGCGGCGTTGTCACCATCGACCGAGCCGAAGTTGCCCTGGCCATCGACCAACATATAACGCAAGGAGAAGTCCTGGGCCATGCGCACGATGGTGTCGTAGACCGCAGAGTCACCATGGGGATGGTACT
>VGHK01000039.1 GCA_016868305.1 Betaproteobacteria bacterium
CCCAGCGCCTCAAGACCATGGCGGGTGCCGCACAAGGCCTGCAGGCGGGGCAGGCCCTTGACCGGTTTCTGGACCAGCTGGCTGCCGTCTGGCCAGCGCTGCCAAGGCGGCCGGCAGGTGAGGAGGCCAGGGCATGAGGCACAAGATCACCACGCTCCATTTCGTGGGCATGGGGGGCTCCGGCATGTCCGGTATCGCCGAGGTACTCCTCAATCAGGGCTACCGCGTGCAGGGGTCTGATCTTTCCGAGAACTCGGCAATTCGACAGCTTGTGGCCAAGGGTGCAAAGTTCTTCCTTGGTCATAAAGCCAGCCATGTCTCGGGGGCAGACGTGGTTGTCATCTCGAGCGCGGTGAAGCCCGAAAACCCGGAGGTTCGCGCCGCCCGGGCCACCAAGACGCCGGTGGTACCTCGCGCCCTGATGCTCGCGGAGTTGATGCGCATGAAGCAGGGCATTGCTGTGGCGGGAACCCATGGCAAGACCACTACAACGAGCCTGGTGGCCTCGGTGCTCGCCGAGGCTGGCATGGACCCCACCTTTGTCATTGGGGGCCGGCTCAATAGCGCAGGCGCCAATGCAAAACTGGGTCTTGGTGATGCCTTTGTGGCCGAGGCCGATGAGTCTGACGGCTCGTTTCTGAACCTCATGCCCATGCTGGCCGTGATCACCAATATCGATGCTGACCACATGGACACCTACGACCATGACATGGCCAAGCTCAAGCAGGCCTTTGTCCAGTTTGTCCAGAGGCTGCCTTTTTACGGTACGGCGGTGGTCTGTCTCGATGACCCGCATGTTCGCGAGATCATTCCGTTTCTGTCCCGCCCAGTGCTCACCTATGGCCTGAGCCCCGAGACGGACTTACAGGCCATTGACCTGCAGCCCGATGGACTGGGAATGCGCTTCCGTCTGCGTCGTGCAGGGCAGCCCGATTGGCCTTTGCGGCTGAACCTGCCGGGCCATCACAACGTACTCAATGCGCTTGCTGCCATCGGGGTGGCCTGCGAGTTGGGGGTGGCGCCAGAGGCCATTGCGCGTGCCTTAGACCAGTTCACCGGCGTGGGGCGGCGGCTTCAGCACTGCGGCTTGATCAGTTTTCCTAAGGGGCAGGCCGATCTGGTGGACGACTATGGGCATCACCCGGCGGAAATCCGGGCCACCCTGCAGGCCGTGCGCGGCGCCTATCCTAATCGGCGCGTGGTACTGGTCTTTCAGCCGCACCGGTTCAGCCGTACCCGCGATCTTTTCGATGACTTTGTTAAGGTGCTGGCGCAGGCAGATGTCCTCGTCCTCGCCGAGGTCTATCCTGCGGGAGAGGCCCCGATTCCGGGTGCAGACGCCCGTGCGCTGGCCCGGGCGATTCGTCAGTTGGGGCGTGTCGAGCCGGTTTTTGCCGCAGAGGTTTCCGAGGTACCCGATCTCTTGGACGGCCTGATGCAGCCCGGTGACCTGCTGCTGAGCATGGGCGCAGGCTCTATCGGCGGACTGCCTCTGCTTCTGAAGTCCCGTGCGCAGTCCGCAGCCACCGACGCTGGAGCGGGCCATGGCTAGTCGCGTCGCGGTACTCATGGGTGGAAAATCGGCAGAGCGCGAGATATCGCTGCGTTCGGGCAGTGGGGTTCTTGGGGCGCTGCAGTCTTCCGGCATTGAGGCGATGGCCTTTGACCCTGCCGACCGTCCTCTGCAAGACCTGCGCAGTCTCGGGGTGGATCGGGTGTTTATTGCGCTGCACGGGCGCTATGGCGAAGACGGCACGGTACAGGGGGCATTAGAGCTTCTCGAAATCCCCTATACCGGCTCAGGGGTGCTGGCCTCGGCACTGGCCATGGATAAGCTGCTCACCAAACGGGTCTGGCAGTCCTGGGGAATCCCGACCCCCGCCTTTGTCGCCCTCCGTTCGGAAGACTGGGCTGCAGAGGCTCCTGGTGGCGCTGCCCCTGCATCAGAGGCCCAGCGCAATGACCAGGCGTTTCAGGCGATCGCCCATCTGGGACTTCCAGTGGCAATCAAGCCTGCCCACGAAGGGTCTTCACTGGGCTTTACGCGCCTGGATAGCCCCGAGGGCGCGCTCGCAGCTATTCGCAAGGCGGCCCAGACCGACGAGGCCGTGGTGGCAGAGGCCTTTGTGCAGGGTCGTGAGTTCACCGTTGCGCTGCTGGGCGGGGGGGCTCTTGGCTCGGTACGCGCGCTTCCTGTCGTAGAAATCGTGGCGCCGCATGGCAACTATGACTATCAGCATAAGTATTTCGGATCAGAGACTCGGTATCTGTGTCCCGCGCCCATTCCGCCCGAGATCACCCGTCAGATGCAGCGGTGCAGTGAGCAGGCCTTTGATGTCTTGGGCTGCGAAGGCTGGGCACGAGTCGACATTCTCTGGGATGAAAAGGGCAGCCCCATGCTCCTGGAGCTCAACACCTCACCGGGAATGACCGACCACTCCCTGGTGCCCATGGCCGCCGCCCAGGCCGGACTTAGCTATCCGGCACTGGTCTGCGAGATCCTCGCCGGAGCCCGCCTGAAGCTCAAGGGGGCGGTATGAGCTGGCTGGGTCGTTTCTGGAACTCGCCGCCCGCATTGCACTGGGCGAGCAGTTTTCTAATCCAGCTATCCGCTCTCACGGGGCTGCTGGTGGCCGCGGTCTGGCTTGCGGGTCAGCCCGTATTTGCCCTGCGTTCGGTGCAGGTCTTGTCCACCGGCCCGCAGATCCATCACCTGTCTGAAGAAGAGATACGCCAGTCGGTCCTGAGCACCAGCGTAGGGACTGCGCTGACCCGGCCACTGGCCGATCTGCAGGCCTCCTTACAGGCCTATCCCTGGGTCCGACAGGCCTCGGTGCGACGCGTCTGGCCCAATCGGCTCATGATCTGGATCGAAGAGCAACAGCCGGTTGCCATCTGGACTGATGGTCGTCTGATTAATCGGCAGGGTGAGCTCTTCTGGGCCGAGCAGTCACCTCGGGCCGTGGGACTGGTTCCCGGCTGCCGTCTGCCAACTCTTTCCGGGCCCGTGGGCAGTCATGACCGCGTGTTGTCCCGTGCCCAGGCGCTGGAGCGGCTGTTTGCGGCACAGGGTTTTAGTCTGTCGCGGCTCTCCCTGTCCGACCAGTTCTCGTGGAATGCCGCGCTCTATCGGGGGCCCGAGCTCGTACTCGGACGAGATACCCTGCCCCGCAGTCACGAGGACCGTGCCCAGGCGTTCTCCCAGCATCTTGCCTGGCTCACCCAGTCTCTTCAGCCCAGCGCCTCGGCAAGCGGCCGGGCGGCCGTGCAGGTGACCTCTGCAGACCTCCGCTATGCCAATGGATTTGCCTTTCGCACTGCACCGGGCGCTGCCCGCAAGGGCTCTGATGACGATGCCGATGGTGCTGACCAGCCGAACTGTCTTGTTTTCAATCGGGAAGGACGACGGACCCATGACTCGTGATGCAAAGAACAATCTTCTTGTGGCCCTTGATATTGGCACATCGAAGGTTGTTGCCGTGGTAGCCCAGGTGGATGCCGAGGACCAGCTCGATGTGATTGGCATCGGCCAGGCCGAGAGCCTTGGCCTCAAAAAGGGTGTGGTGGTGAATATAGACGCCACGGTTGATTCTATTCAGCGTGCGCTCGAAGAGGCCGAGCTTATGGCCGACTGCAAGGTCGAGTCTGTCTGGACCGGAATCGCCGGCAGTCATATCCGCAGCTTTAACTCCAGTGGCATGGTTGCTATCAAAGAGAAGGAGGTCACCCAGGGGGATGTCGAGCGTGTTGTTGAGACCGCTACCGCGGTGAGTATTCCTGCTGATCAGCAGGTGTTGCATGTGCTGCCGCAAGAGTTTGTGATTGATGGCCAGGAAGATGTACGACAGCCCCTGGGTATGAGCGGGGTTCGGCTGGAGGTTCGGGTACATATTGTCACGGGCGCAGTCTCGGCAGCCCAGAACATCGTGAAGTGTGTGCGCAGATGCGGGCTAGAGGTGAGCGAGCTCATGCTGCAGCCCCTTGCCTCAAGCTATACCACCCTTACCGACGACGAGAAAGAGCTTGGGGTTGCCCTGGTGGATATCGGTGGAGGCACCACCGATATCGCCATCTTCTCGGGCGGTGCCATTCGGCATACCGCAGTCATTCCGATCGCTGGCGATCAAGTCACCAACGACATTGCCATGGCCCTGCGCACGCCTACCAAAGAGGCCGAGGAGATTAAGCAGCGTTATGCCGTGGCCAAGCAGAGCCTGGCAAACCCGGCTGCGAGCTTCGAGGTACCTGGCCTTGGAGACCGTGCCCCTCGGCTCTTGTCGCATCAGTCTCTGGCGGCGGTGGTGGAGCCTCGGGTAGAGGAACTCTTTTCCCTGGTGTCGCAGGTAATCCGCGACAGCGGCTATGAGGAGCTCTTGTCTTCCGGAATCGTGCTCACTGGGGGAAGCTCTCTGCTCCCCGGCCTGGTAGAGCTTGGAGAGGATGTCTTTTTAAAGCAGGTACGCGTAGCGAGACCGCTCTATACCGGTGGACTCGCAGACTTAATTAGCAGCCCGCGGTATGCCACTGCGATGGGGTTGCTTGAACAGGCGCGACGACAGTGGCTACGCGGGGGGCAGGTGACTCGGCAGAAGGGCGGTGTGCGAGACACCCTGGCACGAATGAAGTCTTGGTTCATGGGCAATTTTTGATTCTTCCGAGGAAAGAGAGGCAACAATGAGTTTTGAGATGCTAGAGACACAGACACCGGGCACGGTGATTAAAGTGGTTGGGGTCGGGGGCGCCGGCGGCAACGCTGTCTCCCACATGATTCGTAAAGGGGTGCAGGGGGTTGAGTTCATCTGCGCCAATACCGACGCCCAGTCGCTTGATCGTTCCAAGGCAGACCATGTGGTTCAGCTGGGCAGCACCGGCCTTGGGGCAGGTGCTAAGCCCGAGGCCGGTAAGGCGGCGGCGCAGCAAGACCGTGGCCGGATTGCCGAACTGCTCTCCGGGGCCCATATGGTTTTTATCACCGCAGGCATGGGCGGTGGAACCGGAACGGGTGCCGCGCCAGTGGTTGCTGAGGTTGCCAAAGAGCTCGGCGCGCTTACGGTTGCGGTGGTCACCAAGCCCTTCTCCTTTGAGGGTGCTAAGCGCATGCAGGCCGCAGAGCACGGGCTGTCTGAGCTTCAGGGCAAGGTCGATTCGCTGATCGTGATTCTCAATGAGAAGCTCGAGGAGGTGCTTGGCGATGAGATAAGTCAGCTTGATGCCTTCGCTGCGGCAGACGACGTCCTGAACAATGCCGTGGCAGGAATCGCCGAGATCATTAATGTCGAAGGCCTCGTGAATGTGGACTTCGAGGATGTGAAGACAGTCATGGGCGAGCAGGGCAAGGCGATGATGGGAACCGCAGCCGCCAGCGGCCCAGACCGGGCCCGTATCGCAGCCGAACAGGCTGTGCGAAGCCCGCTGCTTGAGGGCGTTGACCTCTCCGGTGCCCGGGGTATCCTCGTGAACATTACGGCCAGCAGCTCGCTCAAGCTTAAAGAGACCAAGCTCGCCATGGAGACCATTCGCACGTTTGCGGCAGAGGATGCCACCATCATCTTTGGCACGGTGCACGATGAAGCCATGAACGATGAGATGCGCGTCACCGTGGTGGCCACGGGTCTAGGGCGCACCAGCCGCAGGCCCACCCTGGTGCCGCCGATTTCGGTGCCGGTTCTTAAGACGGGTACATACGACCTTACCTCTGCGCCGGCCTCCCCGATGGCGACGGAGACCGCCCCCTCTGGCGCACCCGCTGGTCATGATTATGCGGGCTATGACCAGCCCGCCATCTGGCGGCAGCCGCCACGTAGCGAGGCAGCCGCGCGTGTTCTGGCCTTAGAAGAGGGCGGAATGGACCGGCTGGACATCCCCGCGTTTCTCCGCAGGCAGGCAGACTAGCCTTTTGGTTTAACCTAGCAGCTCATCCTCTCTCGCCTCCGGGGCCAACGCCGGGCCCCGGGGGTGTTTCTCTTATTTCACTAAGGAGTCGTTATGACCATTGCAATTGGACAGGCATTACCCAATGTCACCCTATATGAGTTCATCGAAGAAGAGACCCCCGGCTGTACGGTTGGGCCTAACGCCTTTCAGGTGAGCGACATGGTCAAGGGAAAAAAGATCATCATTTTCGGACTGCCTGGCGCCTACACTCCTACCTGCTCGGCCAAGCATGTGCCTAGCTATGTCGACCATGCCGCAGCCCTCAAGGCCAAGGGCATAGACGAGGTCTGGTGCGTGTCGGTGAACGATGCCTTTGTCATGGGGTCTTGGGGGCGAGAGCTGGGCACCCGCGGCAAGGTGCGCATGCTCGGTGACGGCAGTGCCGAGTTCTCCAAGGCCGTAGGGCTAACACTCGACCTCACCGCCCGCGGCATGGGGCTGCGGTCTAATCGGTATGCCATGCTTGTCGATAACGGCATCGTCAAGGCAGTGCATGTCGAGGAGCCTGGTAAGTTTGAGGTCAGCAGCGCCGAAGCTATGCTGGCAAAGCTTTAAACGTTGTTCTAAGCAATGCTCAGGCAGCGCACGCTTGGTCAGCCGGTCAGTGCCCAGGGTATTGGACTGCACGGTGGTCAGCGCGTGCTGCTCTGCCTGAGGCCGGCACCGGCCGATAGCGGGATTATTTTTTGTCGCACCGATCTACCGCCGCCCAATACTGTAGCGTCGCAGGCCGCGGCAGTGGGAGACACCCGGATGGCCTCAAGCATCTCTCAGGGTGCGGTGAAGATATCCACGGTCGAGCATCTCATGTCCGCACTCTCCGGGCTGGGTGTTGATAACGCGCGTATCGAGCTTGATGGCCCGGAAGTGCCCATTATGGATGGCAGTGCCGCAAGCTTTGCCTACCTCATTCGGTCGGCGGGAATCGCCGAACAGAATGCCCCGAAGCGGTTTATTGAAGTCTTATCGCCCATAGAGGTTCGGGATGGTGAAAAGCGCGCCCGGCTCGACCCGTACTTTGGCTTTCGCCTGCAGTTTTCCATCGACTTTCAGCATCCTGCGATCGACCAGACAGGCCAGGAGGTGTGCGTCGACTTTGCGCAGACCTCTTTTATGGAGGCAGTCGCGCGAGCCCGTACCTTCGGGTTTATGAAGGATGTCGATATGCTGCGTGCAAAGGGGCTCGCCCTAGGCGGCAGCCTGAGCAATGCAATTGTCATGGATGAGACGAGGGTTCTGAATCCTGAGGGGCTGCGACGGCCCGATGAATTTGCGATGCATAAGGCCCTGGATGCGCTCGGAGACTTATACCTCTTGGGTAGGCCCCTGTTGGCCAGTTACTCCGCCTATAAGTCTGGCCATGGCCTGAATAACCAACTCCTGCGCGCATTGGTCTCTCAGCCGCAAGCCTGGAGAGAACGGGTTTTTAACGACCTCTCGGATGCGCCTGCTGCCTGGGCTCGTCAGTGGTCGTGGGAATAAAAAGACCGTAACCGGGCCAGCCCCTGGTCAGGCGGTCTGGGGCGTGGCGGGGGTTTTGACCGTTCTGCTGCCTGAATGGCTTTCTGCGCAGTAACCGCCACAGAGGCAAGATCGGGCATCTCCTGCTGTAGATGGGAGAGCAACTCTGGCGCCAAGAGGCGCAGTTTGGCCATGGCGGCATGACTTGTGACGGTGACTACCAGCTCCCAGCCCTTAGCAGAGCGTGGTGTCTGACCACGTCTGGCCCCGAGAACAGTGGTTACAAGCCGGGGATAGCCCAGCGCGGTGAGTGCAGCGGCGACATGCGCAGCATGGGCCTTTCGTTCCGCCAGTGCCGCCGAGGGACCAAGCGCCTGCAGAATAAGCTCGTCGAGTAAGCGCACGTTACTGTCCATATCGCCCATGCTACCCTAGAAAGATTATGTTTAATCGTCTCCTGTCCTCGCTATTTGGCAGCCGCAATGACCGGCTTTTAAAGAAATATCAGTCCCGAGTTGCGGCCATCAATGCCCTGGAGTCCGGCCTGCAGCAACTCTCTGATGCCGACCTGATGGCCAAGACCCCCGAACTACGCGACCGCTGCACCAAAGGGGCCGCTTTGGATTCCGTGCTTGCCGAGGCATTTGCCGTATGCCGGGAGGCCAGCAGGCGGGTCTTAGGCATGCGCCACTTTGATGTTCAGCTCGTGGGCGGCATGGTCTTACACGAGGGCAAGATCTCCGAGATGCGCACCGGCGAGGGCAAGACCCTGGTAGCCACACTGCCCGCCTATCTCAATGCCCTATCGGGCCAGGGGGTTCACGTTGTCACTGTTAACGAATACCTGGCACAGCGTGACGCCCAGTGGATGGGCCGGCTGTATGGGTTTTTAGGGCTTACCACGGGTATTAATCTCTCCGGCCTGAGCCACGAGGAAAAGCAGCAGGCCTATCGCTGCGACATTACCTATGGAACGAATAACGAGTTTGGGTTTGACTATCTGCGTGACAACATGGTCACCGAGAAGGCCAACCGGGTGCAGCGTGCGCTGTCCTATGCCATTGTTGACGAGGTCGACTCCATTCTTATCGACGAGGCCCGCACGCCGCTCATCATCTCAGGCCAGGCTGAAGACTCCACCCATCTTTATCAGGCGCTCAATAGCCTTCCGGCATCGCTCAATCGCCAGCCTGCGGAAGACGGACCGGGAGACTATTTTCTCGACGAAAAAGGCCGGCAGGTGTATCTGTCTGATGCCGGATTCGAGAAGGCCGAGGGGCTGCTTTCCCAGATGGGGCTGCTGCCCGAGGGTGCCAGCCTCTACGATCCAGTGCATATCAGTCTCTTGCACCACCTTATGGCTGCACTGCGGGCCCATACCCTGTACTTTCGCGATCAGCATTATGTGGTGCAGGCAGAACAAGTCATCATCGTAGATGAGTTTACTGGCCGTCTGATGCCCGGTCGCCGTTGGTCCGATGGGCTGCATCAGGCAGTAGAGGCTAAAGAGGGTGTCTCTATCGAACCTGAAAACCAGACCTTAGCCTCGATCACTTTCCAAAACTATTTCCGCATGTACCAAAAGCTTGCAGGTATGACGGGTACAGCAGACACCGAGGCCTTTGAGTTCCAGCAGATCTATGGGCTCGAAACAGTCATTGTTCCAACCCACCGGCCCATGGTGCGAAAAGACCTGCAAGACCAGATCTTTCGCACTGTCGAAGAAAAGTTTGAGGCCATCCTGGCCGATATCAAAACCCGCCATGCGTCAGGTCAGCCCATTCTCGTGGGCACCACCTCTATTGAAAACTCCGAGCTGCTCTCCTCTGAACTCTCTAAGGCGGGCCTTGACCACCAGGTGCTCAATGCAAAGCAGCATGCCCGCGAGGCAGAGATCGTTGCCCAGGCCGGGCGCCCTGGAATGATCACGATTGCAACCAATATGGCAGGCCGAGGAACCGACATCGTTCTGGGTGGTAGCGTGGAAAAGCGTATTGAGGCACTGCGCGAGACCCCTGGCCTTGAGGGCGATGCCTTTGAGGCCCAGGCCGCGGCCATGCGCACTGAATGGCAGCCTCTGCACGATCAGGTAGTTGCCGCTGGTGGTCTGCATATCATCGGCACTGAGCGCCACGAGTCGCGCCGTATTGACAATCAGCTTCGGGGCCGTGCGGGCCGTCAGGGCGACCCCGGTTCGTCCCGGTTCTATCTGGCGATGGATGATCCTTTGCTGCGCATCTTTGCCGGTGATCGCATGAAGGCCATCATGGACAAGCTTGGGGTACCCAGGGGAGAACCCATTGAGGCGGGAATGGTCTCCCGGTCTATTGAAAGCGCCCAGCGCAAGGTAGAGAACCGCAACTTCGAAATCCGCAAGCAGCTCCTCGACTATGACAACGTGGCCAATGAGCAGCGCAAGATCATTTATTCCCAGCGTAACGAGATTCTCGAGGTGGGCGACCCCTCCGAGCTTGTCAGTCGGCTGCGCGATGGCGCGGTAGAAACCCTGGTGCGCAACTTTGTGCCCCGAGAGAGTATTGAAGAGCAGTGGGATCTTCCTGGTCTTCAGTCGGAGCTTGTAACGGTCTACGGGCTCACCATGAACCTGCAGACAATGGTTGAAAACAAGGAGGAACTGGGCGATGAAGACCTCGCTGCCCTCATTGTCAAGGCAGCGGGCGATGCCTACGAATCAAAGTGGAAATCGGTGGGCCGCGAGGCCTTCGCAGGGTTTGAGCGATCGGTACTCATTCAGCATCTTGATAACGCCTGGCGGGAGCATCTCGCGGCCTTAGACCTGTTACGGCAGGGTATTCACCTGCGCGGCTATGCCCAAAAAGATCCGAAGCAGGAGTACAAGCGTGAGGCTTTTGTATTGTTTGAGCAGCTGCTCGAGCGGGTGAGAGACTCGGTAACTCGGTTACTCATGACTGTCGAGGTACAGACCCAGGAGCAGGCCGAAGCAGCAGCCCGCGACGCCCAGGAGCGCGCCGCAGCAATTGCTGCATCGCAGATGCAGTTCACCCACGCCGACTTCAGCCCCGAGGCCTCTTTCTCGGGAGAAGACCCCCAGGCACTCGCCTTGGCCGCCCAGGAGGCCGTATCGTCTTCGGCTCTGCCGGATGCAACCGCCAATACCGGCGCCTCCTCGGCAGCGTCAGGCCCGGCAGCCTATCCTAAGGTTGGCCGCAACGAACCCTGCCCCTGCGGAAGCGGAAAGAAATACAAGCACTGCCATGGCCTGATTCGCTAGCCTCGACCTTATTGAGCAGGTGTTCATCAGCAGTCCGATCCCCGTGATTCTCCCAATGGGCCTATGGCCCGGATTCGTGCAAACTTTGAGTTAGATTGTCACTCAGGAGTAGGCATGAAATCACGGGATTTTTTCTACGTGCGCCCGGGCAGTCTGCAGCAGGCGCTGCAGGCATTAGCCAGCCATGGTTCAGCAGCGCAGTTGTTAGCCGGTGGCCAGAGTCTGGTGCCCGCCCTCAACCTTCGACTTGCCGCGCCCGAGGTTCTTGTAGACCTACAAGACTGCGCTGAACTTCGGGGTATCAAGGTGTCCGGTCAGTCGCTGCGTATCGGCGCACTCACCACGCATGCCCAGATCCAGTCTTCCCCAGAAGTGGTCCAGCATGTTCCGCTCTTGGCAAGGGCGGTGCCATATGTGGCCCACACGGCTATTCGCAACCGAGGCACTATTGGTGGAAGCCTTTCCCTGGCCGATCCTGCGGCAGAGTATCCGGCGGTTGCACTCGCGACCGGGGCGGTCATTATTGTCCAGGGGCCGGCCAAAGAGCGTCGTATTGCCGCGGCTGATTTTTTCAAGGGTCTCTACACCACGGACCTGCAGCCTGGCGAGATTCTCACGGCGGTTGAGTTTCCGATAGCTACCGCCGATGACCGCTCAGGCTTTTATGAGCTTGCCCGTCGGCGTGGCGACTATGCCATGGTTGGGCTTGCGGCCCAGGTGTCTGTGGCGCAGGGCAAGGTCGCAGCAGCACGACTGGCCTATTTTGCCGTGGCTGATCGCCCCATTTTGGCCAAGACGGCGGCCGCGAGCCTCGTGGGCCAGCCCATAGGGGACCCCGCTTGCCTTTCTGCAGCCAGCCACGCCCTTGCCGCAGACCTGGACCCCATGCCCGACCTGCAGGCGCAGTCTCAGACCAAGTCCTACCTTGCAGGCGTGGTCTTAAAGCGGGTTGTTCAACAGTTAGGAGTCACGTCGTGAATGCCCAGACAATTGCTATACGACTGCAGGTCAACGGTGAGCCGGTAGAGGCAGATGTCTCTCCCAGCATGCACCTGGTGGATTTCCTGCGCGAACGCCTCGATCTTACGGGTTCGCATTTGGGCTGTGAGCATGGGGTTTGTGGCGCCTGTTCGGTGATGGTCGACAACACCCTGGTTCGCGGCTGCCTAATGCTGGCAGTTCAGGCTGCCGGTAAAGAGGTGCATACCATCGAGGGCCTGTCCGACGCCGGGGCACTTCACGATCTTCAGCAGGCATTTCTCCAGCATAATGCGCTGCAGTGCGGCTTCTGTACCCCAGGCATGCTGCTTACCGCCCTAGATCTCGTGCGCAATCACCCCGATGCCTCCCGTGACGAGATCCGTGACTATATCTCCGGAAATTACTGCCGTTGCACGGGTTACCAGGCAATCGTCGATGCCGTCGAGTCGGTGCTTGTCGCGCGCAAAAACGCATTGTCCACGTCCACATCCGCAGCGTAAAGACTTTCTTCGAGGGCCATTATGAATTCTCGTGCTGAACTTCCCCAAGACCTGCAGACCGTGGAAAAGACCGAGGGCTATATCGGTAAGTCTGTACCGCGAGCCGGGGCCAAGCGTCTGGTGCAGGGGCGTGGCAGTTATATCGATGACATGCGCCTACCGCGTCTTGCCCATGTTGTCTTCTTCCGCAGCCCTTACGCCCATGCGCGCATCCGAGGCCTCGACCTTGCCAAGGCCCGCTCAGCGCCGGGGGTTATCGCGGTCTTTTCGGGTGCTGACCTTGCTGCGTTCTGCACCCCCTGGGTGGGCGTTCTGGGTCACCTTAAGGGAATCAAGTCAGCGCCTCAGCACCCGATTGCCATTGATCGGGTCTGCTGGCAGGGCGAGGCCGTTGCAGCGGTTGTTGCCAAAACCCGTCGTCAGGCAGAAGACGCTCTTGACCATATCGATGCCGAGTTTGACCCCCTTCCCGCGGTAACCGATATGCGTGCCTCTCTGCGTGGTGATGTCGTTATTCACCCCGACCTTGGCGACAATATCTGCTTTGCCCGCGAACTTAAGACTGAGGGCTTTGATGAGGCCTGGGCTAAGGCTGACCATGTGGTAGAGAAGACCTACGATTTTTCTCGGCACACCGGTGTCTGCATGGAACCGCGGTCTATCCTTGCCGACTACAACCCGGCAGACCACAGCCTGACCGTTTATCACGCCACGCAGGCGCCGCATATGATGCAGGACATCTTTTCCAAGCATCTCAATATCCCTGAGTCGCAGATACGCGTTGTCTGCAAAGACGTGGGTGGGTCCTTCGGCATCAAGGTACATGTCTATGCCGATGAGATGGCTACCGCGGCCATATCGGTGGCTCTGCGTCGGCCCGTTAAGTTTGTGGCCGACCGCATGGAGTCCTTTATTACCGATATCCACGCGCGGGAACATACCGTGACGGTTCGTCTGGCCTGTATGCGAGACGGAGAGATTGTTGGTTTCGACCTTGAAGACCTCACAGGCATTGGCCCCTATTCGGTCTATCCCCGCACCAGTGGCATTGAGGGCAATCAGGTGGTCAATCTCACGGGCGGGCCTTATCGTCACAAGCACTACCGCGCGAAGCTCAATGTCGTCTTCACCAATAAAAACGTTACCTGTCAGTACCGAGCCGTGGGCCACCCGATTGCCGTGGCAGTCACCGAAGGTATTGTCGATGAAGCCGCCCGCGCCATCGGCATGGATCCGGCCGAGTTTCGCGCCAAGAACATCATTCCTGATGACGCCTATCCCTATCTCAGCTTTCCGTCGGGAATCAAGTTTGAGTGCCTCTCGCACCAGAAGTCGCTACACAAGCTGCTAGACCTTATGAATTACCCCGCCTTGCGCGCCGAGCAACAGGCGCTCCGGGCCAAGGGTATCTATCGTGGTATTGGCCTGGCCGCGATGATCGAAGTCACCAACCCGTCGCCTGCCTTTTATGGTGTCGGCGGTGCGCGCATTTCCGCCCAAGATGGGGCCACCCTGCGTATGGATCCCCAGGGCGTGGTCACAGTTACCTGTAGCGTTACCGAACAGGGCCAAGGTAGCGAGGCTGTCTTTGCCCAGATCGCGGCTGATGCCGTAGGCGTGTCCATCGATAAGGTGCGGGTCATGACCGGCGACACCGCAGTCATGCCCTATGGCGGTGGCACCTGGGCCTCTCGTGGCGCTGGTATTGGCGGTGAGGCAGTGCTGCAGTCCGGCAAGGCGCTGCGCTCCAATATTCTCGATATTGCCGCGGCGATTCTCCAGACCGAAAGAATTACGCTGGATATTCGTCAGAACCAGGTGGTCGATAAGATCACCGGAGAGGTCAAGCTTTCCTTGGCCGAGCTTGGGCGTGTGGCTTATTTTCGGCCAGATACGCTGCCTATGCAGTTTCAGTCCGAGCTTACCGTCACCCGGCATTACACGCCCCGAGAATACGGCTTTACCTTTACCAACGGTATACAGGCCTCCTACCTGGAGCTAGACCCCGAAACCGGCTTTGTCACTTTGCTTAAGCACTGGTGTGTCGAAGACTGTGGCACGGTCATCAATCCCATGCTGGTAGATGAGCAAATCCGTGGCGGCATTGTGCAAGGCATCGGCGGCGCCCTTTTCGAGGAATGCATGTATAGCGAAGATGGTCAGATGCGTAATGGCACCATGGCCGAATACCTGGTGCCGATGGCCGCCGAGATGCCCGATATCGCGGTGGCACATGTGGCAACGCCCACGCGGTCTTCAGAACTTGGTGCCAAGGGCGCAGGAGAGGCAGGTACCGCGGGTGCGCCCGGTGCGATCATGAATGCCTTAAATGACGCGCTTGCCCCTTTCAATGCCTCTGTATCCACTCAGCCTTTCACTCCGGAAAGGGTCCTCAAGGCACTGGGGCGTATATAGCGGCATTCTCGGCCCCCTAACCCTATGGCCGCAATGGGGAGCCTTGCTTTGGGCTCGTCTGCCCGGGCCTCAGGCATTGACGGCGTCACGCTTTCCAGGAAGCAATACCGCGGCCATGGCCGCCAGAATCAGGGCAAGCGCCAAAAGGTCTTGCCAGGTAATGGCCTCTGACAGCCAGAAAGCCCCGCCGAAGACCGCCACCACTGGCACCAGCATAATCGATAGCCCGCTGGTAACCGCTGAAAGCTTGCGCGCCACGGTAAACCAGGCCACATATCCCAGGGCAAACGCCACCACACTGTTATAGAACACGCCGGCCCATTCAATGGCCGAAGGCCAGCGCCAGTCGGCAACCTCAGTGGCTGCTGCGATAGCAAACCCCAGAACACAGGAAATCGTCAGAGACCAGAAGTTAAGCACCGCAGTCGAAATCGTCAGCGGGGTGTGCTTGATCATTGCATTTCCAATGCCCCAGAAAATAGCTGCCGACAAGATCAAGACAAGGCCCAGCGGCTGACCGGTGAACTGCTGGATCTCATCGACAGCAAGAAGGTATGTCGCTGCCAGAGCAAGCACCACCCCGGCCACAGCCCGGCCAGTGAGCCTTGCCTTATACACGATTGCACTGGCCAGGAGTGCCCAGACGGGCATGGTGTAGCCAACGATTGCTGCCCGCCCCGAACTCAGAAGGGTGAGGCTAAAGATCAACCCAGTGTGCCAGAGCAGCATATTAAAGATGCTTATCTTTACCACCGCAGCACGTTCTCCCCGGGGAATCCGGAAAGACTCCTTGCGATAGATAACATAAAGACCGATACAGATCAGGCCAAAGAAAAAGGTAAGGGCCCGAAAGGTGGCTGGCGGGTAGCTAGAGACCACCAGCTTCATTACCGAATAGTTAAACCCCCAGGCAAGGGTCACGAAGAGAATGAGCAAAAGATCAATACGGCTGATCGATGGATTAGCAGAATAGGGAGCAGGCATGAGGAAAGAAGGGGGCGGGGCGTAAGAAGAGAGGATCTAGATTATGCTCTAGCTCTTCGGTTAAAGAGGATCTGAAGATGTCATCAGCCCCAGTCATTCCCATGCTGCCCGAGAATCATCCTGAGCCAGCAGACCTTGTGGCCGCGATTCGCGCCCGCCGCGGCGGCAGTCTTTTAAAGCTCGATCGAATGCTGCTGCACAGCCCCCCGCTGGCAGAAGGCTGGAATGTTTTTCTTGGAAAGGTACGTACTGAGCTCTCCGTGCCGATACAGCTTCGGGAGCTTGTCATGTGCGTGGTAGCCGTTTTAAATGGCGCGAGCTTTGAGTATGAGCACCATGCGCCAATTTTTATCGCGTCTGGTGGAACGCCTGCGCAGGCGGAGATGCTCGGTCGTGTGGGTACGCCTGCGTTTTCCATGGCGCTCTTCTCCACAGTAGAGCAAAACGTGATCCTTCTGGCAGAGCAAATGACGCGAAGCCTAGTCGTAGCGCCTGCAGTGAAGCAGACTTTGGCGCAAGAACTCGGAATTCAACAAACCGTAGAACTGGTGGGCGTGGTTGCCACCTACAACATGGTGTCGCGTTTTCTACTGGCACTGGATATTCATGCCGACGACCCCGTGCTCAGGGCCGAGGTGTTCCATGATCGCTGAACCGCCAGCCCCACCATGGTTAAGGCAAGCATCAGTAAGACCAGCATGCCCCAGCCCGCAGTGCTATAGACCCAGCCGCCTGCCCAGGATCCAGCCGCGCCGCCAGTAAAGAAGGTGGCCATAAAAAGGCTGTTCGCCCGGCTGCTGGCCTCAGGCGAGATATCGAACACCTGCCGTTGGCTCAAGACAAGCTGCAGGGCCAGCCCAAAGTCCAAAAGGCCTGCTGCCAGTGTGAGGCCCAGCAGTGCAAGGGTGCGATGCTCGACTAGACCCAGGGCCCCGATCAGGCAGCCCAAGGCGATGATGATAGTTGCCCAGCCTATGCCTGCCCGTGACCGCCCCTGATCCGACCACCGGCCCGCGATAGGCGCGGCAACTGTCGCCGTGATTGCCACAAGCGAGAAGGCACCGAGCTCAAGCTGGCTTAGGCCCAACGGGCCATTCACCAGTTCTGCCGGAACACCGGTCCAGAAGGCGCTGAAAACGCCAAAAGAGATCGCCTGTCCGAATGCGCGATGGCGAAGAAGGGGGGTGTTCCTCCAGAGCGAGACCTGCCCGCGCATGTAGTGCCAGAGACTCCCCTGGGGCACCCGGGGCATACGGGGCAGGATCTGGGAGAAGGTGAGTATGCCCAGAGCCATGAGCCCGGCGGAGATCAGAAAAATCGTCTGCCAGTGTCCCGCCCATCCCGCCAGGCTCGCCAAGGGTCTGGCAAGCGTCACGGCCACCCCAATACCGGCAATCATGATGCCTAGTGTCTGGCCGCGTTTTTCGGCTGGCCTGAGCCCGGTAATGGCGGGAAGAAGCATCTGAATTGCACTCAGACAGAAACCGAGGCAGAGCGTTACCAGTAAGAGCAGCTCCCACCGCCGAAAAAACGCCAGTGCCAATAGACAGGCCACCACAGCTGCCATGGTCCTGAGAAGCAGTTGCCGACTCTCGACCCGGTCTGCCAGCGGCACCAGAAACAGAAGCCCCAGACAATAGCCTGCCTGAGATACCGGAATGAAGCTCGTTGCCTGCCATAGGCTCCATCCCATTTCCTGGGCCATATAGGGCGCCAATGGCTGAAAGTAATAAAAGTTCGAAACCAGAAGACCTGCGAAGGCGGCACACACGAAGGTTGTTGAATAACTGATCAGCACTAGGGTATCTTATGCTATCTGCCTAGGAGTCCTTCGTATGTCACTTTCCACCGCCTCTAGTTCCGAAAACGCGCAGCCCTCTCGCCAGACGCGCGCCGTGGTTATCACCTGTGCCGTCACCGGC
>VGHK01000040.1 GCA_016868305.1 Betaproteobacteria bacterium
AGCGGATACACTCCCAGAAGCCCTTATTTGCGCTTGAGAAATGCCTTCAGCGCAAGCCCTGTGGGAGTCTTCAGCCGCGCGATTTCGGCCGGGGTGCCGGCCCCCACGAGTTGCCCGCCGTGTGCGCCTCCTTCCGGCCCCAGGTCGATCATGTGGTCTGCCTGTGCCCAGACATCCAGGTTGTGCTCGATGACCACCACCGTATGGCCCTGATCGACCAACTGATGCAGGGCGGCGATTAATCGCTCTACGTCTGACATATGTAGCCCCACAGTGGGCTCATCAAGCACATAGAGAGCCTGGCCCTGCGACTTCGACTTCGCGAGTTCCGTAACCAGCTTAATGCGCTGGGATTCGCCGCCGGAAAGGGTAGGGCTCGGCTGCCCGAGGGTAAGGTAGCCCAGACCAAGTTCGTCTAAGAGCTGCAGGGGGCGGCGAATCGAGGAGACGGCCGAGAAGAACTCTGCGGCCTCGGACACTGAGAGCTGCAGTACATCGGAGATCGACTTTCCGCGCCAGAGGGCATTGCGGGTTTCTGCGTTAAACCGTAGACCCCCACAGGAGTCGCAGACTACCTTTACATTGGGCAGAAAGTTCATCTCAATGGTCTGCCAGCCCTGGCCCTCACAGGACTCGCACCGCCCTTGTCCGGTGTTGAATGAGAACCGGTTAGCGGCCCAGCCGCGGCGGCGCGCCTCTTCGCTATCGGCGAAGAGCTTTCGAATGTCGTCCCAGAATCCCACATAGGTGGCAGGGGTGGACCGTGGCGTCTTGCCAATCGGAGTCTGGTCCACCTCAAGCACGCGCTGAAGCGAATCCCAGCCTGTGATCTCTTTGCAGCCCTCCCAGATTACTGATTTCGCCCGCCCGGCCTTCGACCGTTGGAGATGTACCGCTCTCTGTATGTTGCGTTTTAAGACATCCCGGGCGAGGCTCGACTTGCCGGAGCCCGAGACGCCTGACATCACGGTGAGACGCTGCAACGGTATCGTTACTGTGAGGTTGCGCAGGTTGTGTAGAAAGGCGCCGCTGATCTTGAGCCAGTTCTCAGCCGACGGTCTGCGGGGGTGCACCGGATGAAAAATGGGCGACTTTAAGTACCGCCCGGTAACCGAGGCTGGCGTATCCATGAGATCTTGGGCCGAGCCCTGCGCCACGATCTCTCCCCCGAGGCGCCCCGCTCCTGGCCCAATATCAATAAGATGGTCCGCAATAGCCAGGGTGTCTTCATCATGCTCGACCACCACCAGGGTATTGCCTTTTTCCTGCAGGCGACGCAACAGACCAAGTAAGGCCTGGTTGTTTTTGGGGTGCAGGCCAATGCTAGGCTCATCCAAGATATAGCAGACGCCTTGCAGGTTAGATCCCAGTTGGGCGGCCAGCCGAATGCGTTGCGCCTCTCCTCCAGAAAGGGTGGGTGCCGAGCGGTCTAGCGACAGATAGCCCAGACCGACAGACCGTAAAAATGTCACTCGGCTAGAGATCTCTTGCATCAGGCCCTCGCCCAGACTGCGGTCCCGGTCCGACCAGCCCTGAGTGACCTTCTCAAGCCACGCAGGTAGCCCATCCAGCGCGAGCGCTGACACTTCATGAATACCATCGCCTTTCACCCGAACGGCCCGTGCAAGCGCATTGAGCCGGGCGCCTTCGCATTCGGGGCAGACAAGGTCTTCGGCACTATCGTCCTCCGGATCCTTCTCCTGTTTCTGAAGAAAACGGTCTTCCTCACCGGTCTCGTCCTCGGCAAGTCTTCCGCCAAAGAGCCCTGTCCCGGTGCAGGAAGGACACCAGCCGAGCCGCGTGTTGTAGGAAAAAAGTCGGGGCTCGGGCTCGGGCAGGCTGCGGCTACAACTCGGGCAGGCCCGCTTGGTGGAAAAGAGTGCCGCCTTCGTTGCCTTGGCATCATCTAGCGGTGCCAACAGTGTAATGAGTCCCTGGCCGCGCTCTAGTGAGAGCAAGACCAGGTCTCGCAGACGTGCCTCCTCTTCGGGCTGCACCAGAAGGTCGCCCATGGGTAGCTCTATGGTGTGTTCTTTGTAGCGGTCTATCTTCGGAAAGGGGTCTGTGGGCACGAAGAGCCCATCAACTCGCAGGTGGGAATGTCCGCGGGACTTCGCCCACTTGGCAAGGTCTTGGTAGATACCTTTACGTTGAATTACGAGGGGTGCCAAAAGACCCACATGCTGACCGCGAAATGACTTCAAAATGGTGGCGACGATAGCCTCGGGTGACTGCGGGGCAATAGCGATGTCACAGTCGGGGCAGAACTGACTACCGAGCTTCACAAAGAGCAGCCGCAGAAAATGATGGATCTCGGTGAGGGTACCCACCGTACTTTTGCGCCCACCACGGCTGGTACGTTGTTCAATCGCCACCGTGGGGGGAATTCCAAAAAGGGCATCGACATCTGGCCGGGCCGAGGGCTGCACAAACTGGCGCGCATAGGCATTGAGCGACTCCAGGTATCGTCGTTGGCCCTCGGCAAACAAGATATCAAAGGCCAGTGTGGACTTACCAGAGCCAGACACCCCCGAGATTACGGTAAGCGCATTGCGGGGAATGTGGACTGAAATGTCTTTAAGGTTGTGCTCTCGCGCGTGATGAATCTCGATCGCTGTTGCCCCTAAAGCAGGTGTTCTTGATGTAACGCTTTGTTCGCTGAGCAGGCGTGCCGAGGGTGTCTGTAGCTCGGTATCGCGTACCAGCCAACTGCTCTCAGCGGTCCGCATACGCCGCAGGGCCTGGCCTGTATGCGATTCCGCACAGGCCATAACGACCTGGACAGGCCCCGCTGCTACGAGCTTGCCACCGCCGGGGCCTGCCTCTGGTCCCAGGTCAATAAGCCAGTCGGCCTGGGCAATCAGGTCCAGGTTGTGCTCAATCACTACCAGAGAATGACCAGCATCAATCAGTGCCCGAAGGGCCCGTAAGAGCTTTGCAATGTCATCGAAGTGTAGACCGGTGGTGGGCTCATCAAAGATCAGCAGCATGCCTTTTTGTGCCCGACCGCCACGCTCTGCTGCGTCGGCCAGGTGGCCTGCAATCTTCAGGCGCTGTGCCTCCCCCCCGGAAAGCGTGGGCACCGGCTGCCCGAGTCGCAGGTAGCTGAGCCCCACATCAACCAGGGGCTTGAGTCGGCGATGGACCTCTTTGTGATCCTTAAACAAGGCCAGGGCCTCGTCGACGGTAAGTTCGAGTAGGCCTGCAATCGAGTGGCCCAACACGGTCGCCTCAAGAACCTCTGCACGATAACGACTGCCATTACAGTCCGGGCAGCGCAGATAGACATCCGAGAGAAACTGCATTTCAATATGTTCGAAGCCGCTGCCAGCGCAACTCGGGCAACGGCCATTGCCGGCATTAAAGCTAAAGGTGCCGGCGGTATAGCCACGTTGCACGGAAACAGGCGTCTCGGCAAAGAGTCGGCGAATGGCGTCAAAGGCGCCAACGTAGACAGCAGGGTTTGATCGGGTGGTCTTTCCTATGGGCGACTGGTCTACGAGCAGCACATCGGATATAAGGCTGGCGCCCTCAATGGCCTCATGGGGCCCCGGTGCCTCGGTGGCTTTTCCAAGTTTCTTGCAGAGGGCCGGGTAGACCACGTCTTGAATGAGCGTTGATTTACCGGAGCCGGATACCCCCGTGACCACGACCAATTGATGCAGAGGAATGGAGACGGTGAGCGACTTGAGGTTGTTTGCGGTGGCATTGGCCAGCCGAATCACTTGCTGTCCGGACTTCTGCGTGGTCTCGGCCTCGGAGTGCGCAGGCGCTATCCGCTTCTCCCCGCGCAGATAGGCACCCGTGAGAGTCGCGGCCTGATGCGCCTCGGCAAAGCTGCCATTGAACTGGATCTCGCCGCCCTTTTCGCCCGGGCCTGGCCCCATATCAATAATGCGATCAGCCGCCCGCATCACCTCAGGGTCATGTTCCACCACCACCAGGCTATTGCCCGCATCTCGCAGTCGGTGCATCACGCCAATCAGGCGCTGCAGGTCGCGCGAGTGTAGCCCGATGGATGGCTCATCCAGGACAAAGAGGGTGTTGACCAGTGAAGTACCTAGAGCGGTGGTGAGATTGATCCGCTGTACCTCTCCGCCCGAGAGCGTGCGCGACTGGCGGTCAAGCGTGAGATAGCCGACGCCTACTTCTCGGCAGAATCCCAGTCGGGCCGACATCTCCCGAATTACCAACTGGGCGGCTGCCTGAATACCCGCAGCCGCGCCGCCTTTTTCGGCTGGGCTGTTGCGCGCACTGCCTCTTGGAGGATTCGTGTTATCCGCCGTGCCTACGCCCACCCGATGGTCTTCCATCGCCAGGCCGAGTGTCTTTCGTAGTTCTGCCAGCCAGTCCCAGGCCTCGTCCATAGACAAGGCCATAACCTCAGACACCGTCTTTCCACCGACCTGCCAATACAGCGCCTCTGGCCGCAACCGCGCACCGTGACAGGCGGGGCATTCGGTATACGACCGATAACGAGACAAGAGCACCCGCACGTGCATTTTGTAGGCCTTAGACTCCAGGTACTCAAAGAATCGGTCGACGCCATACCACTGGGTCTTCCAGTTGCCCCGCCAGTCGGCATCGCCCGCAAAGACCCAATGACGATCTTCTTCGGGGAGGTTCTTCCAGGCGATATTGCTTGCCACGCCACGGCGCTTGGCATGCATAAGTAACTCGTCCTGGCAGTCGAGGTATGACTTTGACTGCCAGGGCTTAATGGCACCCTCGGCGAGTGATTTGTTCTCATCTGGAATCACCAAGCCGCGGTCAATACCAATCACCCGTCCAAATCCGCGACAGGTCTCGCAGGCGCCCACGGGAGAGTTAAAAGAAAAGAGCGCCGGCCGGGGCTCCCGAAAGCTCGCGCCACAACCAGCACAGGCGAGTGCCGAGGAAAACCGCAGCACCTGTTGCGTGTCAAGAAGCACCAGCTGGCACTGACCCTGCCCATATCGCAGGGCGGTTTCTACGGCCTCTGCCATCCGGCTGCGTTCGATGTCTGTGCTCTGCACCCACCGGTCTGCGATGACCCGCACCATGCCGTTTTCTTGGGTATGGGTCTTGGTGAATCCCTGCGCAGACAGCCAGTCATTCAGTTGCTGCGATTCGAGTCCTTCGGGCAGTTCCCGCTCAAAGGTCACGGCAAGCTTGGCGCCTTCAGGCTGGGCCGACAAAAGCGTCACGATCCCCTCTAGCGTATCCCGATGCACGGGGGTCTGGCAGGAGGGGCAGTACAGCTCCGCTACCCGGGCGAAGAGTAGCTTCAGGTGGTCGGTGATCTCGGTCATCGTACCCACCGTCGAACGGGAGGTACGCACCGGGTTGGTCTGGTCAATCGCAATCGCAGGAGGCACACCCTCTATACGATCCACCTGCGGCTTGTCCATCCGGTCTAGAAACTGACGGGCATAGGCCGAGAAGGTCTCAATGTAGCGACGCTGGCCCTCGGCATAGAGGGTGTCAAAGACTAGTGAACTCTTACCGGAGCCAGAGACCCCGGTAACGACAATCAACTCCCCGGTGGGAAGGTCGACTGAGAGGTTTTTAAGGTTATTCTGCCGGGCTCCGCGAATGCGAATGGCCGACTCAGTGGTCATGCTTGTGGTCGTGGGTGTGATGGTGTTCGTGGCTGTGGGCGTGCGCGTGGGCATGCCCGTGATCATGACTGTGGTCATGGCTGTGGCCGTGCCCATGGTCGTGGCTATGGTCATGTCCACACGACTCGCCGGGCGCATGGTGGTGTCCGCAGGCCTGGGTGGCGCGCGCCCTGGCCTCTTCTTCGACGAGCGTCTGTATGCGCGTGGAAAAGTTAACTACCGTTTCGGGCGTAAAAAAATCTATATTGGGCAGCGGCCGCAGTCCCGCGGCCTTTAGGGTCTCGGCTGCCGCATCGCCGTCGCCCGTGGCGCGCGGAAACTTCACAAAGGTGTTTCCCGCCTCCCAGGCAAGGCCGTGGGCAGAGAGAAACTGGGCTACGCGCAGTAACAAGGCAGGATGGCTACTGGTAATTGTGTAGAGCTTGGTACGTTCCATGGTTCTCTTTCTTGAGGTGTTAGCTAAGCTGCGGGTTGACCTGCAGGACAATCTTTCCAATATGCTGGGACGACTCCATGAGCCGATGGGCATCGGCCACTGCAGTCAGGTCGAACTCGGCATAAATCAATGGCAGGCAACGGCCCTGTGATAGCTCAGGCCATATGGCCTGCTGAAGACTTAAGCAGAGCCGCGACTTTTCTTCGCTTGACCGCGCCCGCAGGGTGGAACCCGTAAAGGTGAGCCGCTTCATCATCAGCAGGCTCCAGTCCATCTCTACCTTGCTGCCTTGCAGAAAGGCAATCTGCACTAGGCGCCCCTCGAGGGCCAGTGCCTTCAAATTCTTGGCGAGGTAGTCGCCGCCCACCATATCCAGAATGAGGTGCACGCCCTCCCCCGCGGTTTCTTGTTGTGTAACTGCGAGATAGTCGTCGGTCTTGTAGATAATTGCTCGGGTCGCGCCGAGCCCTCGGCAGACCGCAGCCTTTTCTTCCGAACCGACAGTGGTGAAGATCTGGCCCGCGCCCGCCCATCGGGCAAACTGAATCGCGGTGGTACCAATGCCACTCGATCCGCCATGAATGAGTACCGACTGCCCCGGTCGCAATTGGCCCCGTTCAATGAGGTTTGCCCAGACCGTCAGCATGGTTTCCGGTAGGCAGGCGGCCTGCTTCAATGACAATCCTTCGGGAATCGGCATGCAGTGTCCGGCGGGCGCAATAACCGCCTCTGCATAACCACCTCCTGGTGTCAGCGCACAGACCTTTTCGCCGATTCGGCTTGCCGGCACGCCATCGCCCACGGCATTGATCACGCCGCTGACCTCCAGCCCCATGAAGGGAGACGCGCCCGGCGGCGGTGGATACTTGCCCGATCGCTGAAGAATGTCTGGGCGATTAACGCCCGCATAGGCCACCCGAATACGCACTTCACCGGCGCCAGGTAATGGCGCCGCAGTTTGAATAATCGACAGGCACTCCAGGCCACCGCCCTGGCCATGGTCGATGCAACGAATGGTCTGGTTAGCCATGGCGCCCCTCCGTGTTTACCGCCCAAGAATCTTTCAGCGTAACCGTGCGGTTAAAGACAGGCGCCCCATCCTGCGAGTCCACCCGGTCGGCCACAAAATACCCATGGCGTTCAAACTGAAACCGGTCTTCTGCTCTGGCCCTAGAGAGACTTGACTCCATTGGCACCCGCAGTGCTGTCAACGACTGTGGATTCAAATCGTCTTTGAAGTCGCGTTCCAATTCGGGTGGGTCTCCTGGCCGATGCCCGCCTGGCAGAGGGGAGGCGAACAAACGGTCGTAGAGACGTA
Source organism: Betaproteobacteria bacterium (assembly GCA_016868305.1). GTDB lineage: Bacteria > Pseudomonadota > Gammaproteobacteria > Burkholderiales > Burkholderiaceae_A > Hahnella. Next base: position 7,355 of record VGHK01000040.1, read on the forward strand.
CCTCGGTCCAGTAGGCCTTTTCTGCGCTTACCCAGTGGATCACCCCCTTCACCTTGTAGCTGTCGGCGCCCGGAGTACCGCTCTTGGAGTCTTCAAAGATCCGTACTCGTACTTCACTGACCTGCCCCGTAGCATCGGTGGCGTGGCTAACATACTCCGCCACAAACCCATACTTTAGCCGTACCCGGCCGCCTGGCATAAGCCGAAAAAAGCCTTTTGTGGGCTCAGCCATGAAGTCTTCTCGTTCGATCCATAGCGCACGCGTAAAAGCTAAGACGCGCTTTCCAAGTTCCGGATGCTGCGGATGGTTTGGTGCTTCGCAGTCAATAACGACATCTGCCTCCAGGTTTTCCACCACAAGCTTAAGGGGGTCAAGCACGGCCACCCGGCGCGGGGCTACTTCATTCAGATGATCGCGCATGCACTGCTCAAGCACGGAGTAGTCGATCCAGCCATCTGATTTTGAGACGCCGCCTTGCTCCACAAACCGCCGAAACCCTGCTGGCGTATAGCCTCGTCTGCGGGCTGCAACCAGCGTGGGCATGCGGGGGTCGTCCCATCCGGCCACCGCGCCCGATTCCACAAGCTCTACCAGCTTGCGCTTGCTGAGCACCACATAGGTGAGGTTCAGTCTTGCAAATTCATACTGGTGAGGAAGCCGTCTGACATTGAAATGCCCAGCCTGCGCGACCTTCTCCACGAGCCAGTCGTAGAGTGGGCGATGGTCTTCGAACTCCAGCGTGCAGATCGAATGGCTAATGCCCTCAATCGCATCAGACAACGGGTGGGCATAGTCGTAGAGGGGATAGATGCACCAGGCATCGCCCGTGCGATGGTGATGGGCATGCCGAATTCGATAGAGCACGGGGTCACGCATGTTCATATTGGGCGAGGCCATATCAATCTTTGCCCGCAGCACATGGCTGCCATCGGCAAACTCGCCCGCACGCATGCGCGCAAAGAGGTCGAGATTCTCTTCGATAGATCGATTTCGAAAGGGGGAATCCTCGCCAGGTTGCGTCAAGGTACCGCGCCGAGCACGGATCTCCTCGGCCGACTGGGAGTCCACATAGGCCTGACCCTCTTTAATTAAGCTGACTGCAAAGCCATAGAGACGCTCAAAATAATCGCTTGCAAAATAATGGTGACTCCCCCAGTCAAAGCCCAGCCAGCGCACCGCCTCTTCGATCGCGTCGACATACTCCTGGTCTTCCTTGGTGGGGTTGGTGTCATCCAGCCGCAGATGACAAAGACCGCCATAGCGTGCAGCCAGCCCAAAGTTCAGGCAGATGGACTTGGCATGGCCAAAATGCAGGTACCCGTTGGGCTCAGGCGGAAACCGCGTGACGATAGCTACAACCTTTCCTGCCTGCAGGTCGGTCTCAATGACATGCGTGAGGAAATTACTGGGTGGGGCCGAAGCGGCAAGCGGGGATGCGGACACAGCGAAGGAGGCCTCTAAGTCATTGACAATCCGCCATTTTACTGGCTAATCGATTATTATCCGAAGAGTTCCCATGCGCTAGACGCGCATGCCTACCCAGCCCTCCGGTCGCCCCCACTGCTCGTAGCCTCTCCCACTGCCCGTGAACCCCCCACGCCTTCTCCTGATCGATGCCTCGAGCTTTCTCTATCGGGCATTTCATGCTCTGCCGGATTTACGGAGTCGAAAAGGCCATCCCACGGGCGCGATTACTGGCATCGTGAACATGCTGCGGCGTGTCCAGCAGGAATGGCCCGCAGACTATGTGGCCTGTGTCTTCGATCCCAAGGGCCCCACGTTTCGCGATTCCCTATATCCCGAGTACAAGGCCACGCGTTCGGCCATGCCCGAAGACCTCGCGGCACAGGTTCCCCCGATTTTTGAGGCCGTTAAGGCCCTTGGCTGGCCGCTTATTGTGGTAGACAGGGTCGAGGCAGACGATGTCATCGCCACCTTATCCCGTCAGGCTGGATCGCAAGGGTTCCACACGGTGATTGCCACAGGCGACAAAGACCTTGCGCAGCTGGTGAGCGACCAGGTCGTGCTGGTTGACACCATGAGCCGCGATGGCGGGCCAGCAAAGGTCTTGGATCGGGCGGCAGTGATCGAAAAGTTTGGGGTTCCTCCGGAGCGTATCGTGGACTACCTTACGCTCGTGGGCGACGTGGTCGATAATGTTCCGGGGGTAGAAAAGGTCGGGCCCAAGACCGCAGCCAAATGGCTGCAGGCCTATGGTTCGCTCGAGGGCGTTATTGCGGCCGCGCCTTCAATCCCCGGTGTGGTCGGCGAGAATCTGCGAAAGGCGCTCGACTGGCTCCCCACTGCCCGGGTTCTTGTCACCGTGAAAGACGACTGCGACCTCTCGGCGGTGGTGCCGTCTTTTGAGGCGGCACTCCGCATGGGTGCGATGGATAAGACCACAATCACCGCATTGCGTGACACCTATGACCTCGCCCGTACCTTCAAGGGTATGGTCGATGACATGACCGGAGACGTAACTACCGGGGGAACGCAGATACGGTCAGGTCGCGCGCTCGGGAATGCCGGGGTTGAGTCCCACGGCCCCAGCGCAGAGGATGCTTCTGCCACCGCCGGCGCCACGGCACCCGCGGCCTCCCTCTTCTATCAGCCCACAGACTACGCGGCAGTATTCACCCTCGAAGAATTCGACCGCCTTCTTCAAAACCTGCAAAAGGCGACCTTGGTCTCTTTCGATACCGAGACGACTTCGCTTGATGCCCGCCATGCGCGACTCGTTGGATTGTCGTTCTCCTGGGCTGTGGGGCAGGCCCTGTATCTGCCCGTCGGGCATCAATATCCCGGCCTACCCGATCAGCTCTCGTGCGACCATGTGCTCGCGCGGTTACAGCCCTGGCTCGAAGACCCAAAGGCTGCAAAGGTTGGTCAGAACCTCAAGTACGATGCCCATGTGCTGCGTCGCTACGGCATTGTCTTGCAGGGTATCGCACACGACACGCTGCTGCAGTCGTATGTGCTCGAGTCGCATCGTAGCCACGATCTCGGGTCGCTCGCGGAGCGTCACCTAGGCCGCGCCGGCCTCTCCTACGACCAGGTTACTGGCAAAGGCGCATCGCGTATTGGGTTTGAAGAAGTCCCGATTGATGTCGCCACCCGTTACGCCTGCGAAGATGCCGACTTCACCCTGCACCTGCACCAGACCCTCTGGCCGCAGTTGCAGGCCATTGCGGCACTGCGATTCGTCTATGAGCAGATCGAACTGCCAGCCCTGGGGGTTCTCACGGAGATGGAGGAGACGGGTATCACGGTCGATGCCGACCTTTTGAACCTGCAGAGCCAGGAACTCGCGGTCACGATTTCCGGTTTGGAGGCCGAGGCCCATGCCCTGGCAGGCCAGCCGTTTAACCTTGGTTCGCCCAAACAGCTTGGCGAGATTCTTTTCGACCGCCTTGGCTATAAGCCGGTCAAGAAGACCGCCAAGGGTGCGGCTTCGACTGACGAGGATGTTCTTGAGCAGCTCTCGCATGATTATCCCTTGCCCAAGACCCTACTGCAGTGGCGCAGCCTGTCTAAGCTCAAGTCCACCTACACGGATAAGCTTCCCCGCATGGTCGATCCTGCCACGGGGCGGGTGCACACCACCTTCTCGCAGGCTGTTGCTGTCACGGGCAGGCTCGCATCGAGTGACCCTAATCTTCAGAATATTCCAGTGCGTACCGCAGAAGGCCGCCGGATCAGGCAGGCGTTTATTGCTCCCTCCGGATCCGTGCTTATGTCTGCAGACTATTCCCAAATTGAACTGCGGATCATGGCCCACCTGTCTGAGGACAAAGGCCTCATGGATGCCTTTGCCCACGGTGAAGATGTACACCGTGCAACGGCGAGCGAAATCTTTGGAACCCCGCGCGAAGAGGTGTCGAGTGAGCAGAGACGCTATGCCAAGGTGATTAACTTCGGCCTCATCTATGGTATGAGCGCCTATGGCCTGGCCCAGAACCTGGATATCGAACGGGATGCCGCCCGGCTGTATATCGAGCGCTACTTTGCCCGCTACCCGGGTGTGGCTCGCTATATGGACGAGATTAAGGCCAAGGCTCGCGAACAGGGCTATGTGGAAACCGTCTTCGGCCGCCGTCTCTGGCTACCCGAAATCCGGTCCCCCAATGGCCCGCGTCGCGCGGGCGCTGAGCGCGCTGCGATTAATGCGCCCATGCAGGGTACCGCTGCCGACCTTATAAAACTTGCCATGACCCAGACCTATCAGGCTATCCAGAAAGAAGGCCTTCGGTCGCGCCTGTTGCTGCAGGTGCATGATGAACTTGTGCTTGAGGTACCCGAGTCTGAACGCGAGACCCTATGCGCCATGCTTCCGCCCATCATGGAGGGGGTCGCGCAATTACGGGTACCCCTGCAGGTATCCGTAGGCGTTGGCCCCAACTGGGATGCCGCGCACTAGTCAGGGTACGCTATGCGCCTTGCCTCTCGTTTTCCTCCGTTATTACTACTTATCCCTTGACCAAGAAAGGAACTCGACCATGACCGCGCGCCCGCCAATCACGCCTGCTGCCGACGCATGGCTTCACAACGCCCAGCAGGAAATTGACTCCCTGGTGCCGCCCAACCCCGGGCTGCTTCCGCACAGCCGACGCGGGTTTCTGCAGGCTTCGGCCCTCGCGGGCTTTGCGGCCTCTGTTGCGCCCACCGGTGCATTGCAGGCGCAGGTCATTACCACCAGTGCCCAGGGGCTGGACGCCGGTATGGCGCAGATTCCTACGCCCACGGGGGCTATTCCGGCCTATCGGGCTAAGCCTGCGGGCAAAACCGGGCTTGCCACCCTTATCGTGGCCCATGAGATCTGGGGTGTGCACGAGCACATTAAGGATGTCTGTCGTCGGTTTGCCCAGCAAGGCTACCTGGCTGTTGCCCCGGAGTTCTTTCACCGTCAGGGCGATCCCAACAAATTTCCCAATATGGCCGAGCTCTTCGCCAATATTGTGAGTAAGGCCAGCGACACCCAGGTACTTGGCGATGTGCAGGCCGCCGTTTCTTGGGCCGAGGCCAATGGTGGTGCCAAGGGGCGGGCAGGCATTACCGGTTTCTGCTGGGGGGGCCGTATAGTCTGGCTGTCTGCGGCAGCGGACATTTCCGGCCTGAAGTCGGGTGTGGCCTGGTACGGCCGTATTCGCAGCACCGTGAATGAGGCCAACCCATTTCACCCGATCGATATTGCTGAGAAGCTCAAGTGGCCGGTTCTGGGGCTCTATGGTGGGGCCGATTCGGGTATTCCCAATTCCGATGTCGACGAAATGAAGACCAAGCTGTCCTTTGGGGGCCAGGCTTCTCAGGACTCCGACATTATTCTTTATGCCGACATGCCGCATGCCTTTCATGCTGACTACCGCCCAAGCTATCGCCGTGAGGCAGCCGAAGATGGCTGGAAGCGCTGTCTTGCCTGGTTTGGCAAGTCGCTTAAGGCCTAACCCACAAAGGAACTATGACGCTTTTTTATATTCTGCTCGCCTCTGCGGCCGCTACGTTCCTAAGCATCGGACTGGCGGCCGTTGTCTCGTTGGGTCGGCTGTCGCGTCTCGTAGACAAGCTGGTGAGTTTTTCGGCGGGAATGCTTCTTGGTTCTGCTCTGTTGCATCTGCTGCCCGAAAGCCTGCATATGGGGGCAGATTTCCACGACATTACCGCCACGCTGCTTGCGGGCCTCCTTGGCTTTTTTATGCTCGAACGCCTTTCTTTGTTGCGTCACGATCATCACCATGAGCATGATGGCCACCATCACCCGCATGGCCACGACGCAGCAGTTGCAGGCCGTGGTGGCTACAGCCTGTTGGTAGGTAGTACGGTACATGCGTTTGCCGACGGCGTACTGATTGCCGCGGCCTTCCAAGTAGATAGTTTTCTCGGCATAGTTACCGCCGCTGCGATTGCCACGCACGAGGTGCCGCAGCAGATTGGCAACTTTTTTGTGCTGCTCAACAGTGGCTTTTCTAAGGCGCGCGCCCTAGGCTTTAACCTGCTCACTGGCTCGGGTGCTCTGGTGGGGGGGGCTCTTGGTTATTTTGCGCTAGCGCAGGCGGGAGGCTGGCTGCCCTTTGTGCTGGCAGTCGCCGCCAGCAATTTTATCTATATCGCTTTGTCTGACCTTATTCCGCAGCTCCATGCCCAGGCCGACTCGCACCACCATGGAGGGCAGTCTCGCGCTGCCTGGCTTCAGCCAAGCCTCATGCTTCTTGGAGTGTTGCTTGCCGCCATCGCCACCCGGTTTCTGCACGGGCATTAGCCCATCTGCCTAACGCCTTTGTTGGATTTTCTAGGGGCCGCCGCTTAAGCAGACTCTCTGCTCCTTTTCACTTTGGAGCAGAACCATGCATCAGGCACTGAGAAAGCACCTGCGTCGGCCACCACACGGCCAGGGTATGACGGAGTACATCATCATCGTGGCGGTGGTCGCGGTAGCCGCCATTGGCGTTTACAGTCTGCTCGGCCAGACCATTCGAAACCAGACAGCGGGCATCGCCCAGGAAATTGCCGGTAATGACGGTGGTTCCGCCCTCACTGCTGCAGCGTCTTCCGCGAATACTGCCCGCACCCAGGCCAATGTGCGTAAGGGGCTTCGCAACTACAACGAAGACAATCGTTAGCACATGGCCGGTGTAGGTTTTAGGCGCAGGCCTGCGCCTCGCGGATTTGTGCTGCTTCTGGGCATTGGCCTGATGCTTGCATCTGCAGCGGGCCTTGCTTTCTTGGGGGGAGCGGCAACACTTTTCTCGGATAAGCAACGGGGCAATCAACTCGCGGACGCCGCGAGCCTGTCGGTGGCCCAGTGGTACGCCCAGGCCCTTAACTACCAGGCCTATGCAAACCGCGCCATAGTTGCTAACGAGGTAATGATTGCGCAAAGCCTCACGGCGCTGGCCTGGGTGCAACAGGCGAACAGCCTTACTCGTCAGGCATCTTCAGTAGCAAGCTTTATTCCCGGTCTCCAGACATTTGCCCAGTGGGCAGCCCAGGCGGCACAGGCAGCGGAACTGACAACACATGGAGCGGTCGTTATCGAACTGCCCTTTCGCAGCGCCTACACCCGCGCTTTGCAGGCATCGCAAGAGGCTATGCATCTGGCAGTGAATCCGTTCAATACACAAACCCTGATTAATGAGGTGGTCTGGTCTGGCGATCGCCGCTTCTTTGGCCAGTACTTGCCCACCGCAGATGTCTCTCGGTTCTACCGCGCCGTCAAAACCTATTCAGGGCAGGAAAGAAGCCTTCTGGCGCAGCATGTGACTGCTGAGCTAGATCGCTTCACCCAATCCCGCAGTTTTGACCATCGGCTTTATCTGCTGCCAACCTTTACCTGCATTCCCACTAGCCTGGACCGCAGCTTCTCCAAGCTGATTCGTCGAGGTGCTACACAGCTTACCGATAGCTATGAGGATTGGCAGGCGGGCGATACGCTGTCGGTGCATCAGTGGTTTCGGCGCGGAAGATGGAATCCATTTTGTCGGAGCCTTTCCGAGACCATTCCCCTGGGCTGGGGCGCCGCGGTCACCCAGTCGGGCTTTCAAGACGGATTCTATTCCCAGGAGAGTCAGGCCCTTACCTCATCTCAGGTGAATCCAAGGGCGCGCCAGCGTGCACAAGACGGGAGTGCAAGGCCAATGGGCTACCTGGGCCTATCGGCCTACCGCGATCTTGCCGACCAGACCGTGCAAGGCCGAGAGCAAGCCCAGTACCGCATCCCGGTTCTGGTTCGGCTTCCCACACGCAACACCCTATCCCGTGCAGCGGTGTCGCAGGATGCGTTGCTTGGAGCCCCTTCCACTGTAGGAAGCGCGGTCTGGTCTCTTTCTGTTGCCGTCACTGAGTTTGTAGATCCACAGGCTCTTGGGAAGGCGCCAGCCTACCTGCCCAGCCTTTTTCTGCCGTATTGGCGAGCGCAACTCGCGGCGGCCTCGCCTATGGACCAGGCCGCCGCCCTGGTCGTAGCCCAGAATCGAAAGGAATCCGAGTGACCTATAAAGTTCGCACGCATCGCATATGCCAGCCCCGAGGTCAGGCCCTCATCGAAGCCTTGGTATTTGTCGCCTCTGCTGCTACCTTACTTGCCCTCAGTCATCATCTGTGGAACCAGGCAGACCTAGCTCGTCAGGCCCCTTTGTCGGCTTGGTTTGACCTTCAGCAATGCCGGGCAGCACCCTCAGCCTGCCCAGCCCAGAGACAGTTATCTGGCTATGGTCCGTCCATTTCGACTGCTACCGATCGGCCCGTTCGCTATGAGTCGCGGACAGTGCTAGATGCGCCGATCGCAGACACCTCCGGTACACGGGTGCTCGATCGCATATCCGGCACACTCTGGCGATTCACAAGCAATACGGCCTCGACAACATTCGGCCTGCCCGATGCCCAGCGTCTGGTTCGTGTAAGGGCGGAACTCTCTGTACCGGACCATGGCCAAAAGTCGGCAGCCTCTGTTGCCATGGTGTCGAATGACTGGGCGGCGTCAGACCGTGGCCTGGTGCTTTCTCGGGTATCTCGAGGTTCGACGCCTATCAACGCAATGGCGCAGCTGTCGTCCGCTGCGTACTTTCCAGTCACCGGGCTACTGATGCCAGGCCTGGAAGCGATTGGTCTTGAGTCTGGCAGCGCGGAGTTCCGGCGCAGCTTTCATGGGCCGGGCGCCTTATTACCTTTTCCAGGCACTTTAGCGCCGGCGCAACGATAGGCGGATATGACTATGAACACTACCGCTTTTGAAATCGTTATGTCGATGGCGCTAGCGCTTTTCGGAGCCCCCTCCAATGTGCAGCTTTTGACATCCGACAAGCCTGCCTGTGAGGCGCGTGACCATACCGCAGGTAATTGGCGTAAGGCGGGTCAGCCAGTTTTTGTCTATGCGCTGGCACCCTGGTGCATCGTTGCCTCGATACAGAACGGGGTCTGGAGGGCTGAGCAGTGGACGCAGACGGGGTCAGGAGATCGACACGGATTGGGCCAGGGACCCCAGTCCGTTAAGTCCAGGTCGCATGGCTGGGCAGTTCAAATACCGATTTCCGCACTTCCGGGACCAGGGTCACAGCCACATGCGCATCGTCTGGCCCCCGGTGTTGAGATTCAGGCTTTTCGCTACCCCGGATTAACGCTCGAGCAGGCCCACCGACAAAGGCTTTCGGCGATTGCCCCCGAGGCGGCCCCGTTTTCTTTTGCGATGAACCCGGCTACGGAAAGTTCAGGAAAACGCTTTCGTATTCACCGTATGCAGCAGGGCACGGCCGTGGTGACTGTCATTACGGTGCAGTCAGCTTTTGAAGATCCCTTACAGGTTCAGGTTACGGAGTCACAACTATGACGCGACATTTTCATTTATCAAGCTTTTCCCCCGGTGCTCCAGCGGGAGCAGGTACTGCGGAATACCTTCTCGGCCTTGGCCTGTTCTCGGTGATTGCCTGGGCAGGCCTCTCCGAAGACTGGCTATCCGCCATGCAAGGTATCTGGCGCTATAGCCTTTTCTTAATCTCATCCCCCACCACTTAAAGGAGAATATTGTGAGATTTTTTCCTCCCCGTAACCTTCAATGGATTCGATCCCCGCAGGCCTGGGTATTTATCCTGGCCGTGGGGCTTGGGGCGACTGCCGCAGCAGTTAGTTATAACGCCCAGACCCAGGAGCGTTCGCTTTTAAAGGATGCTCTCATTCAGTCCGAGGGCCTTGTTGAGGTTGTCGTCGCTGGCCGCCCCCTTCTCCGAAACCATCTGGTGCAGGAAGATGATCTTGCCGTTCGTCTGTTACC
>VGHK01000041.1 GCA_016868305.1 Betaproteobacteria bacterium
CGGCCTGGTTTTCGGTGATTGAGGCAACCACCACCTGCACCGGGGCCAGCCAGACGGGCATGGCGCCGGCATGGTTCTCGATGAGAATGCCAATAAACCGCTCGAGTGAGCCCACGATCGCCCGATGTAGCATGACAGGATGGCGACGGGTGTTGTCTTCGGCAACATACTCGGCGCCCAGGCGCACCGGCATATTAAAATCCACCTGGATAGTGCCGCACTGCCAGATGCGGCCTAGCGAATCCTTCAGGCTGTACTCTACCTTCGGGCCATAGAAGGCCCCCTCTCCAGGCAGCAGCTCCCATTGCACACCCACACGGTTGAGGGCCTCAGAAAGGGCCTGCTCGGCCTTGTCCCAGCTCTCGTCAGAACCCACCCGATTGGCAGGGCGGGTAGAGAGCCGGTAGATGACATCGGTAAAGCCAAAGTGGTGATAGACCTCGAGAAGCTTCTCGGTAAAGGCCTGAACTTCGGACTGAATCTGGTCTTCGGTACAAAAAATATGCCCATCGTCCTGGGTAAAGCCGCGCACCCTTAGAAGGCCATGCAGACTTCCTGACGATTCGTTTCGGTGGCAGGAGCCAAACTCGCCGTAGCGCAGAGGAAGGTCGCGGTAGCTGCGCAGGCCGGAGTTGTAGACCTGTACATGGCCGGGGCAGTTCATGGGCTTTAAGGCATAGTCTCGGTTCTCTGAGGCCGTGGTGAACATGTTGTCTTTGTAGTGCTCCCAGTGGCCAGACTTTTCCCAGAGCGACCGGTCGAGAATGGAGGGGCAGCGTATCTCGTGGTAGCCAGCGTCTTTGTACACTTGGCGCAGGTACTGCTCTACCTGCTGCCAGATCGTCCAGCCCTTGGGATGCCAGAAGACCATGCCGGGGGCGTTGTCCTGCACATGAAACAGGTCGAGCGCCTTGCCCAGTTTGCGGTGGTCGCGTTTTTCGGCCTCTTCGAGCTGGTGCAGGTAGGCCTGCAGGTCTTCTTTTTTGGCCCAGGCAGTGCCATAGACCCGCTGCAGCATTTCGTTACGATGGTCGCCGCGCCAATAGGCCCCGGCTACCTTCATTAGTTTGAAGACCTTGAGCTTGCCGGTAGAGGGCACGTGGGGCCCACGGCAGAGATCAACAAAGCCGCCCTCACGATACAAAGATATCTTTTCGCCCTCGGGAATCGAGCCGATGATCTCGGCCTTGTATTTCTCGCCCATACCTTCGAATAAGGCAATGGCCTCGTTACGGTCCCAGACCTCGCGCACGACGGGCTCATCTTTGGCTGCCAGGGCCTGCATACGTGCCTCGATGGCCTCGAGGTCTTCGGGGGTGAGGGCGCGCTCGTACGAAAAGTCGTAATAAAAGCCGTTATCGATAACCGGACCAATCGTGACCTGCAACCCGGGAAAAAGCTGCTGGGCCGCATAGGCCATGAGGTGCGCGGTGGAGTGACGGATAACCTCGAGGCCCTCGGGATCTTTGTCGGTAACGATGGCCAGCTGCGCGTCTTTTTCGATACGGGTGCTGGTATCGACAAGCTGACCATCGATACGGCCCACGATGGCCGCCTTGGCAAGCCCAGCGCCGATACTGGCGGCCACCTCTGCAACCGTGACAGGATGGTCGAACTGACGCACGGAGTTGTCGGGGAGGGTGATGTGAATCATGGGGCTTTATACGATTTGGTAGGCGCGATTGGACTCGAACCAACGACCCCCACCATGTCAAGGTGGTGCTCTAACCAGCTGAGCTACGCGCCTGCCGGATCTCCTAGGCACAGTCCTAGGCCAGCAAACCCTGCATTCTATCGGGACTTAGCATACTTCGCAAAGCTGGAGTCGGTCTCTTGAATCTCCAGTTCGAGGCTCATCCTGGACCACTCCAGCTGCTCCTGAACTAGGGTGAACTGCGTCAGCGGATGATTGTTGAGCCAGTCGGCATCGACCTTTAAGCAGACGCCCTTGCCGGTTGCCTTGATCCGCAGACTTGGCAGCTCTGCCGCAGACCGGCTTCGGTAGAAGATGGCAGCAAGCCGCAGACAGACCAGTGCGGTGCGCTGAAACCCGTCAACGAACAGCGGCTGCACCTTTCCGAGCTTCCCCACATGGCCCAGCACCAGGCCGGACATCAGTTGCTGATCTCGGCGCGAAAACCCTGGCATGTCTGACTGCGAGACGATATAGGCGGAGTGCTTGTGGTAGCTGTTGTGTGAGATGGAATGACCAACCTCTAAGAGCCTAGCCGACCATTGCAGCAGCTGGGCCATCTCTTGGCGTTCTTCCTGGCTGCCAAGGTCAATCTGTTCCCAGAGACCAAGGGCTAGGTCTGCCACCCTCTGAGCCTGGGCCGTATCAATCGCATAGCGTTCGACAAACTGGGCAACTGTATAGACCCGCATATCGTCATGACGGGCACGGCCGAGCACGTCGTAGAGCACACCGAGTCGCAGCGCGCCGTCAGAGTAGTGCATACGGTCAATCGCCAGTTCTTCAAAGAGCGCCACCATGATCGACAGGCCGCCGAGAAAAACGGGCATGCGGTCAGGCTTGATACCCGGCAGGTCCGCCTGCTCGACCCTGCCTGCCTTCACAATACGGGCGCGAATTTCTTCTAAGGCCGATAACGAGATGCCCTGATAACGATCACCCAGTGCAGCGGCGACGTCGGCCAGTGCGCGTGCGGTGCCGCTTGAGCCTACGGCAAGTTCCCAGCCTAAGGCGCGAAAGGGGCCTGAGGCCACCTGGATCTCCTTGCGGGCGGCTAGTACCGCTTCGCGAAAGGCCTGGCGACTGACCTGTCCGTCTGGGAAAAACTCGCGCGTGAATCGAATGCAGCCAATGAACACGCTTTCCAGAAGCGCGGGCTTGTAGTCGGTGCCGATGATCATTTCGGTTGACCCGCCGCCGATATCCACCACCAGCCTGCGACGCCCGTCGGCAGCCAGGGTATGGGCCACGCCGTTGTAGATTAAACGGGCCTCTTCCTTACCGGCAATCACCTCAATGGGAAAGCCCAAGGCGGCCTCGCAGGTCTTCAGAAATGCAGGACCATTTTTGGCAACGCGAAAGGTATTGGTGGCCACCGCCCGCACCCGCTGGGGATGGAACCGTCTGAGTCGCTCGCCAAAGCGCTGCAGGGCCAGGACGGCCCGGGCTTGGGAGGCCGCATCCAGACGCTTATCGAGCGACAGGCCAGAGGCGAGCCGCACCGCATCTTTGAGACTGTCAATGGGAGAGATCTGCGGGCCCATCGGCGTCTGTACGACCCGGCCCACCAGAAGATGAAAGGAGTTAGACCCTAGGTCGACCGCAGCGACAAGCTCTGGATCTTTTGGCGTTGATAAGGTTACCGCCGACATGCGCCGGATTATAAGCGCCGCTACACTCTCTGCTTATGGCGCGCGCGAAAAACTCCGTGTTTAGCTCCGAACCACTCTCGGGCGGCGATCGCTATATCAGCCGCGAACTGAGCCTACTTGCCTTTAATGAACGGGTCTTATCGATGGCCCAGGACCCCGCTATTCCTCTGCTCGAGCGTCTGCGGTATGTCTGCATTGTGTCAAACAACCTGGATGAGCTCTTTGAGATTCGTGTCTCGGGACTGAAGGCCAAGATTCGTCAGGGCGCCGGCGAGCTCCTCGAGCCCGATGGCCTCTCGGCGCTGGAGACGCTGCGAAAGCTGAGCCAGAGGGTGCAGAAGCTGGTGCACCGCCAGTACCTTATTCTTAATGCCGAACTGCTTCCGGCCTTGGCGGAGCACGGGGTCATGGTGCATTTTGCGGCCAGCCTGAGCGAGGACCAGAAAAAATGGGCGCACGACTATTTCTTAAAGGAAGTGCTGCCGGTGCTCACGCCAATTGGCCTGAATCCCTCGCATCCGTTTCCGCGCACCCTGAATAAGAGCCTGAACTTTGTCGTCACGCTCGAAGGAAAGGACTCTTTCGGGCGTAGCAGCAACCTGGCCGTGCTGCAGGCGCCCCGCATCCTTGCCCGCATTGCGCGGGTGCCAGGGCGGGTCTCGGGCTATCCGCATGGGTTCATGATGCTGGGCTCAGTGGTGCAGAACAGCGTGCACGAGCTTTTTCCAGGCATGCAGGTCACGGGCATTCACCAGTTTCGGGTCACGCGCAATAGCGACCTGTTTGTCGATGATGAAGAGGTCACTGACCTGCGTGAGGCATTAAAGGGTGAGCTCTCGCAGCGTCAGTTTGGCGATGCGGTGCGGCTTGAGGTCTCCGACACCATGTCAGAGGCTGTCGTGCAGCGGCTCCTGCAGGAGCACGGGCTTGAGGAGCACGACTGCTATCGCGTCGATGGCCCGGTCAACCTGGTGCGGATGATGGCCCTGCCCGACCTGGTGGAGATTGCCGCGCTGAAGTTCGACCCGATTGTTCCTGCCTATCCCAAGCCGCTGCAGTCCGAAAGCCCGTTTCAGGCGATTCTGTCGGGCGATATTCTGGTGCACCATCCGTATGAGTCCTTTTCGTCGGTCACTGACTTTATTCAAGCAGCCGCCCGCGATCCGGCTGTGGTTGCCATCAGCATGACCATCTACCGCACCGGGCAGACCTCCGAGCTCATGGAGTCTCTGATCGAGGCGGCCAAGTCGGGCAAGGAGGTAACCGCCGTGGTGGAGCTCATGGCGCGGTTTGACGAAGAGACCAATATCAACTGGGCCTCGCGCCTGGAGAACGTGGGCGCGCATGTGGTCTTTGGCGTGGTGGGGAAAAAGACCCATGCCAAGATGTGCCTGGTGGTGCGGCGTGAGAAAAATGGGCTCAAGCGCTATGTCCACTTAGGTACCGGCAATTACCACCCCCGCACGGCGCGCCTGTATACCGACTTTGGCCTCTTCACCGCAGATCCCGCTATCACCTCGGATGTCCATGAGGTCTTTCACCAGCTCACTGGGCTGGGTAGGGCTCGGCCCATGCGTAGGCTCTGGCAGTCGCCGTTTACCCTGCATGCCAATGTTATGAAGGCGATTAAGCGCGAGATGGAGATTGCCCGAAAAGGCGGCCGCGGGCTGATTATGGCGAAGATGAACTCCCTGGTCGAGCTCGAGGCGATTGATGCACTCTATGAGGCCAGCGCCGCAGGGGTGCAGGTCGACCTGATCGTGCGCGGCGTCTGCATGCTGCGGCCGGGAGTGCCGGGGCTTTCTGAGAACATTCGTGTGCGGTCCACCATTGGCCGTTTTCTCGAACACAGCCGCATCTATTACTTTCGCAACGATGGGGCCGACGAGGTCTACCTGTCGAGTGCTGACTGGATGGACCGCAACTTCTTTCGGCGCGTCGAGATTGCATTTCCCATTCTTGAGCGGGCTTTGAAACGGCGGGTCATTCAGGAAGGCTTGAAGATGCATATGACCGATAACACCTCTGCCTGGGCCATGCGGTCTGATGGAAGCTACTCGGTGCGCAGGCGCCAGGGGGCGGAGCGCAAGGCCTGCCAGGAGCGTCTGCAAGACCTGCTCGGGGCGAGCCTGGTGTCTGCCGCGCGGCCGGGAACGTAGCCTAGATGCGCTGCCCTTGAGCTATTTTTGAGCCTGCTTTGTTCCCCATGACAGGCGAAACAATCTCGATTGCGGTGCCGGGAGAGTCCACGCCCCGCGTCTTGGTTGGCGATGTCTATGGCCCTGACAACACCAGCCAGACGATTGTTGCTTTGCCCGGTCTTCTAGAGACGCGCAGCAGCTTTGACGGCCTGGTGGATCAGTTGGCGGGGCGGATGCGGATTATTCGGTTTGACTGGCCAGGTCGCGGCGATAGCAGCCCGCTTTTGAATGCGAACGACTACCGTATGAGCACCTATCTGCGCGACCTCGGGCTGATCTATGCCTTCGCCCAGGGCCGTCAGGGTCATGGTGATACGGTACCTGTGGCAGCCAGCCGGTCGAGCGGGCTGGGACTCGGACTTTTTCGAGACAAGCCCGCCGCAACGGCTACGGCCGTCGCGTCAGCGCCTGCCATTCATCTGCTCGGAACCAGCATGGGCGGCCTGCTGGCGTTGTTTATGGCGCTTTTGAAGCCCACCGGCCTGCGTTCGATCATTCTCAACGATGTCGGCTGTCTGCTGCCATGGACAGGCATCGTGGGCCTGATGTCTGGAATTCACGGGGCCACCAAGGGCGCGGGCCTGTTTCCGAATGTCCGCGAACTGGCGGCGCAGTTAAATGTGGACCACCGGCTTATTCGGGCTGTGCAGCAGCCAGGGCACCTTGATCTGCCCCACGAGACCACCTTAAGCGGCGTGGACTTCAGCAAGACATTTTCGGAGGCGCACCTGCCGCTCTTGATTCTTAAAGGGGAGAAGAGCGAAATCGTGAACCAGTCGGTGGCCAAGCGGCTGACAGACTGCAACCCTAAGACCAAGATTGTTGAGGTTGCAGACGCCGAGCACCCGGTGCCCTACTCGGCCACGACCTGTCAGATTATTGAATCGTTTATCAGCGGGCACTAGTCAACTGCACGACCCCGGAGCGACCAGCACTGCTCTGTAACGAGCGGGCGTCTGTCTAGCTTGCCTCTAGCGTGCCGTGGCGGGGGCGGTCTGCTGCGCGGGCCTGGCCGGCGCTGCCGCTGGCTGAGGCCCCGGGCGCGCGCCGGCGGCAGCCGCAGGCTCTGCTGCCTTACTGTTAGCAGCAGGAGGCTTCGCGTTGGCAGCAGCGGGTGCCCCACCAGTATTAGCCGCTGGCGCCTCGGCGGGGGGTGACTCAGGCGGCGCCATACGCTTCTGGCACTCGCTGAGCATCTCGATGTTCTGACCAGCAGCCACCATTCCCGCCTGGGCCGCACAGATGGCCGACATGCGGTTCTGAATATCCATCATTTTTAATGCCCGGTCGAACGACTCGGCCACACTGGGGTCGTCCTTGCCGAGAATAAGCAGACGCAGAGCGCCCTGGGCAAGGATGCGCTCGGCCGTCTGGGCCTGGGGGCTCTTGAGAATGGCATCTAGGTCTTGCAGCATCACGCCACTGGAAAGGGCCTCTCGGGCGGCATCAAGCTGACGGCCCTTTTCGACGAGCACCGTCAAGGAGGCCTGCTGCTGCTCAGAGGCCTGGGTGACCCGGTCGAGTTGCCCGCTGACCTCGGTCAGCGCCTGCACCTGCTCTGCCAGCGCATTGGCCTTTTGCCACTGGAAAAAGGCCAAGACGCCCGCGCCAATGCCCAAAAGAGCGACAACCACCATTGCAATAATGAGTTTCTTCACAAACGCCTCATCTCAATCCAGTAAACCCACACGGTAGCACGCGAATTGCGGTCGCGGCTTGCCTGAGGAAGGTTCGACTCATGGGCCCTCTACTTTAGCAAGCCCCTGAATTAGAGCCGGGTCAGAGCTTAGAGGGTCAAGGGCTGGGCATAGCCCGTGAGCTCCAGGTAGCCCCGCCCGATGGCCCTGCCTTCGGACTCCAGCACTACCGCCCCTTCCCAGTAAAAGCCGCCCGTGCTGGCTCGGGCATCGACCTCTTGGTCGGGCATCATCGGGCGAATCCGCCACTCGCGCCGGGGGGCACGCAGCAGGAAGGCAACCGGATAACGGGCTCCCGAGCGGTGCGACTGCCAGTAGTCTTCTGGCTGCCATTGCACCTCGGCACTACCCTGGGCATCTCGTGCCACGGGCCGTGGCTGACCCGAGGCCTCGCGCCAGTCCCAGACCTGCCATACCGGTGTGCCGTCGGCCCGTCGGATGCGAAAGGCCATTAGGCTGCCGCCATCAAGCAGGTGAATGCCGATCCAGTCCCATCCGACGGCACCCGGGGCCAGCAAACTGGAAGACCATTCATGGTCCAGCCAGGCAAGTCCTTGGGCCTCGAAGCTCGCCATCTTGGCGCCTGCTGCGGCCGTGCATGCCAGCCGAATCGGCAGGCGCACGGCGCTGTAGTAATAGCTGGCAAGGCTTGCCGAGGGCCCCTTGGCAGAGACCCCGTTTCTGCCGCGAAGCACCGGCAGCGCCTGGGCCTGGGCGGTAAAGCGCAGGCTAAAGTCGGAGGTCTGCGCCTGGGCCTGGTAGCGGTGTTGCGGGTCGCGCGAGAACTGCCAGTCTTCGAGCTGCAATGCCGTATTCTCGGTAGAGAAGCGGACACCGCCCGGCCCGACGCGGGCAACCCGGTCGTAGTGCAGGAGCCTGCCGTTTTCCGGCAGGGCCAGGGCCAGGTGAGCAAAGAGCAGCTGGCGCGGCGCAAACCGGCTGGGGTTGGCCTCGCTGTGGGCCGTGCGGCTTCTGAAAAAGGTGTACTGAAAGCCCATGGGCCCAAGCCTTGGCCCCCGGTCGAGCCAGGCCGTGAGATACCACCATTCGGTGCGAAAGGCCGGGTGCGCCCCGTAGTCTCTGGGAAACACCAAAGGCCGGGGCAGCACTGCCGGATAGCCTGTGGCCTGGCCCTGGCTCTTACCCTGGGCAGGAAATAGCCCGAGTGCCATGGCCGTGGTGTAGGCAGACCGCAGCAGAAACTCTCGACGCATCGCCCTTGCCTGCCTCTACCAGTCTTCTTTCAGAGCAGGGGCCAGCAGCCGCTCCTGCAAGAGCCTGCGGGTGGCAACCAGGGCAGCCGCCAGGCCCATCACCACCACGCCCACCGCAAGCAGCGCAAGCGGCAGAAGGGGTAGGCTCGTTTCCATGGTCCAGTGAAACGACTGCGGATTGACCCGATGGATCAGAATCTGGCTCATCAGCAGCCCCAGCAGGCTGCCCCAGAGCACCGCAAATACCAGCAGGGCCAGCGCCTCGCGCAGCACCATGGTCATACGCTGGCCAAAGGACTGGCCTAACTGGGCCAGGAGCGCGAACTCTTTCCGGCGCAGAATCACCTGCGCGGTAAACCCCGAGGCGACCGCAAATACGGCGATTACCAGGGCGGCCAGTTCCAGGGCATAGGTAAGTGCAAAGCTGCGGTCGAAGATCTTGAGCGACAAGGCTCGTAGAGACTCGGCCGAGATAAGCCGGGCACTACCCAGGCCCCCGCCGCGCTCGCGCATCGTGCGCATCACGTCTTCTGCGGAGGCCCCTGGCTTTAGCCAGACCGACAGGCCCGTCTTTGACGCATCCCCGGTGAGCCGCTCAAAGTCTTCGCTGGCCATCACCACGGCGCCATGCTGCCTGCCATAGTCGCGAAAGACCCCGACCACCCAGGCCTGCACGGGCAGGCCAGAGGCAGGATCGAGGAGCGGCAGAGACGCACGGGTGCCGATGCGAAGCGAATAGAGGTCGACCATCGCCTCCGACACAAAGACCCGCAGCAGCGCGGTGCCTTTAGAGCCCGCAGTGTCCCTAGCCTCCGTAACCTCCGCGGTGCGAATCGTGCGAATCGCGCCATCGGTACCAGTACCCGCCCCGACGGCATTGCCCACTGCGCCTGGGCTCTCCGCAGGGGCCTGTCGGTACTGCCCCGGATCGGCCAGCCGGCTCACAAGGGGAAGACTGCGCTGGGGCTGGGCCCAGTCGATGCTGCGGGCGATCACCACCACCTCAGGCCGATCACTAGCCCAGAGCACGGGCAGCTGACGCACCCGCTCCACCCGATCCACCCCGGGAATCAGAAGGACTGCCTGGCTATCGGCCTCGGTGAATATCGGCATGTCTGCGGTGCCCGTTCCGGCATAGATGTCGGCTGGGAGCACCTGGTCGAGCCACTGGCTGACAGAGTTTCGAAAGCTGCTGACCATTACGGCCATGGCCACCGTGAGCGAGACCGCAGCCACCACGCCTGCGGTGACCCCACTGGCGGTAGCAGGCGCCTGAGTAAGCCGCCAGCCCGCCAAAATAGTGCCAGAGACTACCCTGGGCGATACACTGAAAACAGCCCATAGCCTGGGCAATAGGACGGCGATAAGCCAGGGCACGAGCAGCACCCCCGAGAACAAGAGGCTGGCGATGGCCGCGTAGGCGAAGAGCGGCAGAGACCAGACCGGGGGAAGCTGACTAAAGACAAGACCGATAACTGCCAGTCCGATGGCAAGCAGCCCCGTCCACTGCGCGGGCAATAGGGTCTCTGCCCTGCCCGACCGCATCTGTATGGTGATGGGATCATTCTGCAGACGCAGATAGGCCGGCAGGGCCGCTGTGAGCCCAAGCGCCAGTGCGATGACTAAAAAGGCCAGAAGCCAGAGTGGGTCAATGGCCAAGGGGGGCGTCTGGCTGCCAAAGTAGCCGCCTCCGAGGTCACCACCAAAAAAACCCAGAAGCAACTGTGCGAGCCCTAGGCCCAGGCCTATTCCCAGAAGGCCCCCGAGCCCTGCGACAGCGACGGCCTGGCTAAACACCCAGACCGCAGACACCCCGCGCGGGGCGCCAAGGGCCCGCAGTAGCGCGAGCTGCGGCTGCTGCTGCAGCGCTGAGAGGCTAATGGCGGTAAACACCAGAAAGCCCCCTGTGAGCAGCGCAACCAAAGCAAGCACCGTAAGGTTGACCCGATAGGCCCGGGAGAGCTGAGAGAGCCGCTCGGTGCGCTCGGCTGCCTGGACCACCGACACCGGGAGGGCGGACTCCTGAAGGCGTCTTTGCAGGCTGTCGGGAGCGAAGCCCGCCGGTGTTGCGAGGTCGATGCGGGAGATTCGACCCAGATAGCCAAAACGCCATTGGGCCAGGCCCAGATCCATCACCGCGATAGGCTGGCCTACGACGCCAGGCACCTCTCCGGCTACCCGCAGGGTGACCGCCCGGTTGCGATGGGTCAGGGAGACCGTATCGCCCAGCCGAAGGCCGAGGTCTGCCATCGCCCGGGGTGACAGGAAGACCGCGTCATCGGCAAACAGGCCGCTCTGGCTTCCTCCCTGGGCGCTGCCCGCCGGGCCCTGTGCATGGGGCAGCAGCGCTGGGCTTACCGCGGCGGCCCGAAACAGGTCGATTCCCAGCACCAGTATCTTGTCGGTGGCGACCTCAAGTACAGGGCTCAGACCAATGATGTTGAGCCGCCCGCGCTCAGCCAGCAGGGTATCGAAGATCTGGTCATCCATGCCCAGGCTTCGGCCAAGCCGAGACACCAGCTGCACGGAGGCCTGGCCGTTTACCTGGTCAATGGCCCGTGAAAACTCCAAGAGCGCCGAGCGGTTCACCGTATGGATCGCCACGCCCAGGGCAACGCCCAGGGCCACGGTTGCCAGGGCGAGCAGCCATCGAAAGGGCTGGGCCTTGCAGGCGCCCCAGAGCAGCCAGGTAAGCAGCCGGAGATAACCGCCTCGCAAGGCCAGAGAGGCTGCCGTCACAGCACCTGGCCGCTGGCCCCGTCTGGCGAGGGGTGCACCCCGTCTGCCCGAACGACAAGCTGCCGATCGAGCAGTGCTGCGGCCCGCAGGGAATGGGTCACCATCAGCAGGGTGGCAGTAACGCTGCGACAGGCCTCGGAGAGAGCCTCCAAGACCTGATGGGCCGTAACCGGGTCGAGGTTTCCGGTGGGTTCATCGGCAAAGACCAGTGCCGGCCGATGCACCAGGGCACGGGCGACCGCAACCCTTTGCTGCTCCCCACCGGAGAGGGTGCTGGGCAAGGCCTGCGACCGGTGCCCCAGGCCTAGCCTATCGAGCCAGTGCATGGCTGCCTCGGCGGCCTGCGCAGGCGGATCGCCCTTGAGCAGGCAGGGCACCATGACATTTTGCAGGGCTGACAGATGCGGCAAGAGATGAAACGCCTGAAAGACAAAGCCGATCTGACTGCGCCGCAGCGCCAGTCGCTGCGGTTCGGTGAGCGCCGCCAGCGACTGGCCCAGGATCACCACCTCTCCTTGGTCGGGGGGCTCAAGCCCCGCCAGGATATTTAAGAGCGTTGACTTTCCCACCCCAGACTCGCCCAGAAGCGCCACCTGCTCGCCAGGGGCCTGCTGAAACGACAGCCCCTGAAAAAGCCAGGCCCCCGGGGTAAAGGCCCTGCCAAGCTTACGGACATCAATGGCCGGGTGGGCTTCCATCAGTTCGTGCTCTG
This sequence comes from Betaproteobacteria bacterium, assembly GCA_016868305.1. GTDB lineage: Bacteria > Pseudomonadota > Gammaproteobacteria > Burkholderiales > Burkholderiaceae_A > Hahnella. The sequence continues at coordinate 11,909 of VGHK01000041.1, forward strand.
CCTGTCTCGGTTGTTCAAGGGCTGGTAGATCGGGCATAGTGTAACGATGGATGGTTTTGCACCGGTGATCGTGATTGAGGGTTTTCTGGGCCTGGGCGTGGTGCTGTTGCTCTACCTGCTACACATTCGCGAGATGAAAAAAATCCGCACCGAAAAGGCCCGTAAGGAGGCCGAGGCAAAGGCAAGGGCAAAGGCCGCCGAATCTCATGCAAATGAAACTCCGACCGATACAGAAGGTCTGAAGCTGTAGTAAACAGGTCCCGTATCCAAGACCCGTAACCAGGCTCAGCAGTTAAGCGCATTAACCCAAATTGATAACCGAGACCGCAGCCTAACCAAGCCCAACCGAGACCCACCCGTCCGATGCGCCTGCTCGCTCCTTATCTTCTGCCACTTACTGCCCGCCCACGGTTCTGCCTGGCCGCGTGTCTTTTTGGGCTGGCTGCCTGTCTTCTGCTGCCGGCCACCGCGCAGGCGCAGGTTACCTTTCGGCTGGTGGGCGAAGATGCCCAGGGTGTGCGCTATCTTCTAGATATCGACCGTATCGAAACCGAGGCAGACATGCGCCGGTTCTGGGTAATTCGAAACCTGCGGGCGCGCGACGAGGTGGGCGCGATCTCCACCCGCACTCGGCAGGAAATCAACTGCGCAGCCAAGACCGTGCGAGACGTTTTCACCGTGCACCACCAGGGGGTCAATGCCACCGGGCCCATCATTATTACTTTGGCCAGCAAAGGCTCCGACTTCCAGCCCTTTACCGAACAGTCGCTTCACCATAGACTCTGGGGAATGGTCTGTATGAGCCTCTAGTAAGGGGCACTTAAGGTTTGGTCTGGCCTGCCGATGTTTAAAGAAGAAGGTTTTTGTCTACGCATCGTGGGTCTGCCTTGGGGGTCGTGGTCTATGTCATTCTTCTTCAACCAGTTTGTCGTCATATTTATGCTCGTGCCGCTCATGGCGGCCCTCATAGTGTTGTCGTTTCTGGCACCCAAGGTATTTCTGTCAGAAGAAATGGTGGCATTTCTCTTTATGCTCACCACAATCATTATTGGCATCGTGATCGCCCGCCCTGGGCTGCTCACCCCCATCCGCAGAAAGACACCCCCCAAGGGCCCCGCCGTGGTGGTTCTGCCCGGCCCGCAGATCGTGCGTCTGCGCGGCAATCCGCAGCCAGGCGCGCCAGACTATGGGCGTCCTGCCACACTGCCGGTGGTAGGGGCGCTGGCCGAACATCCCGCAGTAAAACGGGCCAAGGCGCTTGAGGCCGAAGCCGCCGAGCACACCGCCGCTCGCAAACCCAAAGTGGTCAAGGCGCGCCGGCCCAAGTCGCTTGCCGAGCAGGCAGAGGATCAGTCCCCCAATATGGGCGCGATCTGGGGCCTGGTTATTCTGATTCCCGCATTCTTCTTTATGACCTTTATCTTCGCGCAGCTGCCTGTGGAACAGGGCAACCTGCCGATGAATTTCTATGGGGTGGCCATTCTGGGGTCCATCCTTCTGGGCGTGGCCTGGGCAGCCGTAGTGCCCTCTGCCAAGCAGCGTAAGGCCGAGCGAATTCTGCGCCAGCGCGAGCGCGAAAAGCAGACCCTGGCTAAGAAGGCCGCACGCGAAAAAGAGCAGGCGCAGAAGGACACTATCACCAAGCTCAAGCTGCTCGAGGCCCAGGCCAAGGAGCGCGCCGCGAAGCAGACCCTGGCCATTGCCCAGGCACAGCAGGCAGCCGCCGCAGCGGGGCTGGCGGGCGTCGGCGGAGCAGCAGGTGTTATCGGGGCCGCGGGCGTGCCGGGTGCTTCTGGGGCCGCAGGTACGACCACCCTCTCAGAGGCCGAGATGGCCGCAGGCATGGTGGAGATCGGCGAAGGCGAGTCGCTCGAAGAGATCAAGAACCGTCTGAAGCCCAAAAAGCCGAAGATTCCGCTTGAGATGCTCAGCACGGCCAATTCGTACGACGACAAGGTGGCCCTCATCCGGTTCCTGGTCAGCGAAGACTCAGGCCGCGTTATGAAGGCCTTCCAGAGAATGATCAAGCCTACGAATTAGGGATTTCGAGGGGTTTAGGCTATAGTCTGCGCAGCGGGCGGGCGTCGTTCAATGGCAGGACCTGAGCTTCCCAAGCTCAAGACGTGGGTTCGATTCCCATCGCCCGCTCCAGGGGCCGAAAGGCCCGATTTTTAGACCTGCTGCCCCGATCGCATTCTGAGTTTTTCTGTCTTTAGGGTGGCTTTACAGAAAGTATCCCTTGAAGACTTTTTCAGAACTCGGCCTGTCCGAGCCATTGCTTCGTGCGCTCAGCGCAGAAGGTTTTACCATCGCAACGCCGATCCAGGCGCATGCAATTCCTGTATTGATGTCCGGCAAAGACCTATTGGGCATTGCCCAGACCGGTACCGGCAAGACCGCCGCCTTTGCCCTGCCGATTCTTGAGGGCCTTAAAAAGGGCCGCAAGACCATGCCCAAGGCGCCCGCCCATCTTATCCTCGCCCCCACCCGCGAGCTCGCGGCCCAGATCGCCCAGACCCTCGAGCGCCTCGGTCGCCCGGTCTCTGCCCGTGTGGGGCTCGTAGTTGGGGGTGCCAAGCCTGGCCCACAGATCCGCGCCCTTGGCCTCGGCCTCGATATTCTGGTGGCCACGCCAGGACGGCTTATGGACCATATGCAGGCGCGTCACGTACGTCTGGACCAGACCCGCAGTGTGGTGCTCGATGAGGCCGACCAGATGATGGACCTCGGGTTCCTGCCAGCAATTCGGCAGATCCTCAGTCAGCTTCCCACCGTGCGGCAGACGGCGCTTTTTTCGGCCACCATGCCGCCCGAGATTCGTAAGCTAGGTCAGGAATTTCTCACTGCCCCTGTAGAGGTCTCGGTGGCCCCTGCGGCCCAACCCATTGCAAAAATCCAGCAGACCCTGCTCCTGGCCGCACAAGGCGAAAAGGCCCAGACCCTGGTGGGCCTGCTTGAGACCGAACCGGTCAATCAGGCAATCGTCTTTACCCGAACCAAGCATGGCGCCGATCGGCTCGAGAAGACGCTGCGGGCCAAGGGTGTCAATGCCCAGGCGATTCATGGCGACAAAAACCAGGGCCAGCGCGACCGTGCCTTGGCAGCCTTTCGGAGCGGCCGCGTGCATGTTCTGGTCGCCACCGACGTTGCCGCGCGCGGTATTGATGTTGAGGCGGTTACCCATGTCTTTAACTACGACCTGCCCAATGTGCCCGAGGCCTACGTGCATCGCATTGGCCGAACCGGGCGCAATGGCCGCGAGGGCCATGCCATCTCGCTCTGTGACCCAAGCGAATACGGGCTGGTGCTGCAGATCGAAAGGCTTACCCATGTCCGGCTGCTGCCAGACGGTGTGCGGCGGCCAACACCGGTGCGTAGCCTCAAGACTTCTTCTGGCAGGCCGAATTCTTCAGGGCAAAAGCCGTATCAAAGGAGAGCCGATGCGCCCAAGCCGCATGCTGTTAAGTCTTCGGGGGCCCGTGGTCCCAGCCCTGCTTCTGCTGGCCGTGGCGGTCAGCGGCCCGCAGCCCGCGCGGGCGCAGATTCCGGGCATGGAAGACCCGGACGCAAAGCCGCCTAACTGCCTAGTCAGTGAGTTTCGCAGCCTTGCCCTTTCCACCAGCGAACTAAAGCGGGCCGAGCAGGCGCGTAAGTGGATTCTGGAAAAGGGCAAGGACTGCTCTCTCGACCGGCTGGTCATTCTGCGCAACAACCGCAACCAGTGGCTGGGCCATGCCGACTCGGCGGAGCTCGCCGGAGAAATAGACCGGCTGATTGAACTGGCGGCCAAAGACGACGCGGAACTGGTGAAGGGTCTCTACACTTCACCAGCGCCTGCCGCGCAGCCTAAGCCATCGCAGTAGGTGGAAAGCCACTGACCCACCGCCCTGGGCATGGTCATCAGGTCTATCCTGGGATGGTCCTCAGGCGCCTGCCCGGTACCGCGGCCCGGAAACCCCACATGCCCCCCGAGGCGCGGACGCCATACCGTGGTCTGCCTACCCACCGCTGCCTTGGCTGGTAGGCTTTCCGCAGGCACAAAAGGATCGTTCTGGGCATTCACCAGCAGCGCAGGAATTGCCACCCTGTCTAACACTGGCTTGGCCGAGGCCCTTTTCCAGTAGTCATCGACATCGCGATAGCCATGCAGCGGGGCGGTGAAGGCATCGTCGAAGTCGCGCAGGGTCTTTGCCCGGCGTACCCGGTCAATAGCGAAGAGGCCCGGAAACTGGTCATGCTTTGCCTTAGCCTTGGCAGTCATTGTGGCGAGAAAATGCCGGGCATAGAGCCAGCGGTTGATCCCTTGATCAATAGCCTTGCCGGCTGCGGCAAGGTCGAGCGGCGAAGAAATCGCTGCCACTGCCCGTAATGCGGGGTGGGCTTGCGGTAGCGCTGCCCCCTGCTCTCCTGCCCATCGCATGAGGGCATTGCCCCCGAGCGAAATGCCCACGGCCATGATCTGGCTGCGTCCAATCGGCGCACCGGCCAGCCTGCGCAGTATCCAGTCAAGCTCAGGGCTGTCACCGGAGTGATAGGCCCGAGGGGCACGGTTGAGGCTTCCCGAGCAGC
>VGHK01000042.1 GCA_016868305.1 Betaproteobacteria bacterium
CCTCCTTGGCAACCATGTCCCTGAAAGCGACACCGGGGGTGAACTTCGGCACCGTCGTTGCCTTGAATTAAATCTCGTCAGGTTGGACTTGGTCGCAGCCCTTAAAAATCAACAGCTTAGCGATTTTGTGAAACTTTTGTGCAAGTTAAAAAACTAAATAAATCAACAACTTACGTGATAAAAATCACTCCCACTCAATCGTCGCTGGGGGTTTGCTCGAAATATCGTAGACCACGCGGTTAATGCCGCGGACCTCGTTGATGATGCGGTTGGAAACTTCGGACAGCAGCCGGTGCGGTAAAGGGGCCCACTGGGCGGTCATGAAGTCGCTGGTGACCACCGCCCGCAGGGCCACAACATAATCGTAGGTGCGGCCATCGCCCATGACCCCCACCGAGCGCACGGGCAGAAAAACGGCAAAGGCCTGGCTGGTGAGGTCGTACCATGACTTGCCAATGGCATCGGCCGAACACAAGCCTGCGGCCTGGTCTTCGGGCGTGGCCACTGTCTTGCGCAGTGTCTGAATAAAGATGTCGTCTGCCCGCTGCAGTAACGCCACAAACTCGGGCTTGATTTCGCCAAGAATACGCACACCTAAGCCAGGGCCTGGAAACGGGTGCCGATAGACCATCTCGCGGGGCAGGCCCAGGGCCACGCCCAGTTCGCGCACCTCGTCTTTGAAGAGGTCTCGCAACGGCTCAAGAAGCTTGAGGCCCAGCTGCTCGGGCAGCCCCCCCACATTGTGATGGCTCTTAATGGTGACGGCCTTTTTGCTCTTCGCCCCACCGCTTTCAATGACATCGGGGTAGATGGTGCCCTGGGCGAGAAAGGTGGCGCCCTTATGGCCAGCGCCTGAGGCCTTAAGCTTGGCAGCCTCTTCTTTGAAGACATCCACGAAGAGCCCACCAATAATCTTGCGCTTCTGCTCGGGGTCTTCGACACCTGCGAGACGCCCAAGAAAGAGCCCACTGGCATCGACCCGAATCACCTTGGCATGCAGGCGGCCTGCAAACATCTCCATGACCATGTCGCCCTCATTGAGCCGCAGCAGCCCATGGTCTACAAAGACGCAGGTTAGTTGATCGCCAATGGCGCGATGAATAAGGGCCGCGGCAACAGACGAGTCGACCCCACCAGAGAGCCCGAGAATGACTTCTTCTTCGCCTACCTGGGCACGAATGCGATCAATAGCCTCGGCCACATGGTCTTTCATCACCCAGTCGGGCCGCGCGCCGCATATGCCGAGCACAAAGCGCTCGAGAATCGCCCTGCCCTGCAGGGTGTGGGTTACCTCGGGGTGAAACTGCACGCCATAAAAATGACGTGACTCATCGGCCATGCCCGCAATGGGGCAGCTCTCGGTAGAGGCCATGAGCTTGAAGCCCGAGGGTAGCTGCGTTACTTTATCGCCATGGCTCATCCAGACCTTAAGCATGCCGTGGCCCTCGGCTGTGGTGAAGTCGGCGATGTCTTTAAGCAAAGCGGTATGACCCCGAGCGCGTACCTCGGCATAGCCAAACTCGCGGGTCTGTCCGCTCTCAACCATTCCCCCCAATTGCTGGGCCATGGTCTGCATGCCATAACAAATACCCAAGACCGGTACCCCAAGCCGAAAGACCCGATCGGGCGCGGCATCGGTGGATTCCTCATACACACTGGCATGGCTGCCCGAGAGAATGACGCCCTTTAGCCGGCCATCGGCTGCATAGGCTGCAACCCAGTCGTTAGAGACATCGCAGGGGTGTACCTCGCAATAGACATGGGCCTCGCGCACGCGGCGCGCGATCAGCTGCGTTACCTGCGAGCCGAAGTCGAGGATGAGAATCTTGTCGTGGCTCATAGCAGCGCGACTGCGCTCATTGTTGTTGATCGCGGCTTCAATTGCTGCACAACCGGCCAGAAAGACACCATAAGAGACGAGAAGAGCAACACCGCGTCAGTCGGCCCGATAGTTGGGCGCTTCTTTGGTGATCTGCACATCATGGACATGCGACTCACGAATGCCGGCATTGGTAATCTCGACAAACTGTGCCTTGTCGTGCAGCTCTGCAATGCTGGCGCAGCCACAATAGCCCATGCTGGCCCGCACGCCGCCCGCAAGCTGATACAGAATGGCACGCACACTGCCCTTGTAGGGCACGCGGCCCTCAATACCCTCGGGCACCAGTTTCTCGGCACTGGGGCTATCGCCTTCTTCTTGAAAGTAGCGATCCGCAGAACCCGCCTGCATAGCACCCAGAGAGCCCATGCCGCGATAGGCCTTATACGAACGCCCCTGAAACAGCACGACCTCGCCGGGCGCCTCTTCGGTGCCCGCAAACATTCCCCCCATCATCACGGTGCTGGCACCGGCCGCCAGTGCCTTGGCAATGTCGCCAGAGAAACGAATACCGCCGTCGGCAATCAGCGGCACCCCCGTGCCTTGCAGGGCCTGCGCCACGCTATCAATAGCGGTAATCTGGGGAACCCCCACCCCAGCCACCACCCGCGTGGTGCAGATAGACCCTGGACCAATACCCACCTTCACCGCATCGGCCCCGTGGTCTGCCAAGGCCCGCGCGGCATCGCCCGTGGCGATGTTGCCGCCAATAACCTCCACCTGCGGAAACTGCCGCTTCACCCAGGCCACGCGCGCGAGCACTCCGCGTGAATGGCCATGGGCGGTATCAACCACCAGCACATCCACACCGGCTTCAACGAGCTTTTCCACCCGCTCTTCGGTGCCCTCACCCACGCCCACCGCCGCGCCCACACAGAGCTTGCCCTGGTCGTCGCGAGCGGCTTGAGGATGCTCGATGCCCTTGAGAATGTCTTTCACTGTGATTAAGCCGCGCAGTGCAAAGGACTCATTCACAACCAACACACGCTCGATGCGATGGGCATGCATAAGCTTTTTTGCCTCATCAATCGAGGCCCCTTCGGACACCGTTACCAGTCGTTCGCGCGGCGTCATGATGCTGCGTACGGGCTCATCGAGCCGCGTTTCAAACCGCAGATCGCGGTTGGTAACAATGCCCACCACGAGGCCATTTTCGACCACGGGCAGGCCCGAGATTCGGCGCTCTGCAGTAAGCGACAAGACCTGGCGCACGGTCATGGTGGGCGCCACGGTAATGGGGTCCTTGACCACGCCGGCCTCAAACCGCTTTACCTTGACCACCTCGGCGGCCTGCAGGGCAGGAGGCAGGTTTTTATGAATGATGCCAATGCCGCCTTCTTCGGCCAGGGCAATGGCCAGGCGGGCCTCGGTCACGGTATCCATAGCCGCAGAGGCTAAGGGCAGATTGAGCCGAAGCCGCCGCGTGAACTGCGAAGACAGGCTGGTGTCTTTGGGGAGAACCTCGGAGTAGGCGGGAACGAGAAGAACGTCGTCGAAGGTAAGTGCTTTTGTCAATACTTGCATTGCAGAAGTTTACCGGCTTCGGGTCCACCGGTCGAACCGGCCCTGCTCTGCCTGGGCCCGCCGCAGGCCCTCTACGCGCAGCCTGCGGGCGTCTTTGGGGTCGGCCTGCAGGGGCTGGAGAATCTCTACCCTGTCGCCCGGCTGCAGCGGCCTGTCAAGGCCCACCACCTGCCCCCAGATCGCAAAGCCTGCCGCCTTCTGCCAGCAGGCACGTAGGCTCTCGTGTAGGTCGGCATTCTCAATCGCCCCCACCCGCGCACCGTCGGGCAGATCGAGCAACTGGCGCTCGGCCTTCCCGGCCACGACCGCGACAACCCATATCTGCATGCTAGTTAGAAGTAGCGGACCGTAAGAGCACAGCGCTACAACCGTTCCTGCGCGCCCGAAGCATCTGGGCTAGTGGCAGGCTGTCCCGCGGCAGGCTGCTCCGGGGCAGGCTGTTGCGCGGCTCGCTGTTCACCGACTGGCTGTTCCCCGGCACGCTGCTCGACAGCAAGCTGCTCTGCGCGGCTTACAAAGGCATCGACAAAGCTCTTGGCGATATGGTCAAACACGGGTCCCACGAGTTTTTCAAGCAGCCTGCTGGAGAAATGGTAGTCGAGCTCAAACTCCACCTTGCAGGCAGACTCCGCCAGGGGCGAAAACACCCAGTACCCGGCAAGACTTTGAAACGGCCCCTCGTGCAACTGCATATCGATGCGCCTTCCGGGGTCATTGCGGTTACGGGTGCAGAACGACTGCCGCAGCCCCTTAAACGCAATATCGACCCGCGCCAGAAGGGTCTCATCCACCTGAGGAGAGACCTCTGCCCCGCCACACCATGGTAAAAAGCGGGGATACGCCGTCACATCTGCCACCAGGTCGTACATACGCTGGGCAGGATACGGCACCAAAACAGTCTTCACTACGCGAGGCATTTCAGCATTTTATGTCGATCATCGATAACAAGAAGGCGTTTCACGATTACTTTATCGAGGAACGGCTTGAGGCGGGCATGGTGCTGGAAGGCTGGGAGGCCAAGGCTATTCGTGCGGGCCGCGCCCAGCTGAAAGAAGCCTACGTGGTGATTCGGCGGGCGGAGCTTTTTTTAATCGGGGCCCATATCTCGCCGCTGCCCACGGCCTCGACCCATATTCAGCCCGACCCGGTGCGCAGCCGCAAGCTGCTGCTGCACGCGGCAGAGATTGCCAAACTGATTGGCAAGGTGGAACGGGCCGGCTATGCCCTGGTGCCGATCAACCTGCATTACAACAGGGGCCGCATTAAGCTGGAAATAGGCCTGGCCAAGGGCAAGAAGCAGCATGACAAACGGGCTACCGAGAAGGCCAAGGAATGGCAGCGCGAGAAACAAAGACTCTTGCGCGACGTGGTGAAGCAGGCAAAATAGGGTATGTCTGACAGTCATATCCGCATCTCGATCCAGGCTCAGAGGCTGCACCTCTACGACCTGTCGTCTGAGAGCGGAATAGACCGAATAGATCAGATAGACCGCTGGGACCCAGACCAGATGGCCCAGACGACACCGCGCCTGAGCGTGGACATCTCGAGCTCACGCAATGGCATCGGCCAAGACCAGGGCAGTTTTCGCACCCCAGTGGGCCGCCACTATATTCGCGCCAAGATCGGACAGGGCGCGGCCCTGCACACTGTGTTTGTCGGCCGTCGACCCACCGGAGAAATATGGAACCCGGAGCTTGCCCAGGCCCATCCCAAACGAGACTGGATTCTTACCCGCATTCTCTGGCTCTGCGGACTCGAACGCGGGGTCAACCGACTGGGCAAGGTGGACACCATGCGCCGCTACATTTATCTGCATGGCAGCCCGCCCACGGTAGAAATGGGCGAGCCGGGGTCGATCGGCTGCATTCGCATGCGCAGCCAGGACATTATCGACCTCTACGATCTGGTGCCCGCGGGCACTACGGTGGACATTCAGCCATGACCACGGGGCTCTTGCAGCTGGTGGTATTTATAGAAGTAATTGCCCTGCTTTTTGTTGCCTGGCGCCTGCGAACCCTGCTATGACCGATGAAGGCTTTATGCGGCTGGCCCTTGCCCAGGCCGCAAAGGCCGCCGCCTTGGGCGAGGTGCCCGTGGGCGCGATCGTGGTCAAGGGCGATACGGTAATCGCCGAGGGCTTTAACCGCCCGATTGCAGGCCACGACCCCACGGCCCATGCCGAGGTGCAGGCGCTACGGGCGGCGGCTCTTAGTCTTGGAAACTACCGGCTGCCCGGATGTCGCCTGTTTGTTACCTTGGAGCCCTGCCTGATGTGTTCGGGCGCCATTTTGCATACGCGTCTCGACGAGGTGGTCTTTGGGGCACACGACCCCAAAACCGGTGTGGCCGGCAGTGTGATCGATGTCTATGGCATCACCTCTTTAAACCATCAGACCCAGATTCGCGGGGGGGTCTTGGCGGCCGAATGCGGTGAAATTCTGCAAATATTTTTCAAAAATAAACGGTTTGGCCAGGGTAATCAGGTAAAGCGCGTTTCTGTCTAAGTCAAATTGGGCTTAAACTTACACTCTGTTGTTATCTTTCACTTAATCACTTTGGAGTCAATCATGACTGGTGTTCCCATGAAATCCCTTATCGCCGTGGCCGTGGCTGCGTTTGTGGTTGGGTGCTCAAAAAAAGAATCCGAATCTACCGTAAAAATTGGTCACGTTGGGCCCCTAACCGGGGGCATCGCCCACCTGGGTAAAGACAACGAGGCAGGCGCAAAAATGGCCATCGCCGACCTCAACGCCGCAAAGATCACCATTGGTGGCAAGCCGGTGAAGTTTGAACTGATCTCGGAAGACGATGCAGCAGACCCCAAGCAGGGCTCGGCAGTAGCGCAGAAACTGGTAGACGCAAAGGTAGTGGGCGTGATTGGCCACCTCAACTCGGGTACCACCATTCCTGCCTCTACGATTTATAACCAGGCCGGCATTCCCCAGATCTCGCCCTCAGCCACCAATCCCAAGTACACCCTGCAAGGCTACAAAACGGCCTTCCGCGTCGTGGCCAACGACGGCCAGCTCGGGGGCACCCTGGGTAAGTTTGCGATCGAAGAGCTCAAAGGCAAATCGATTGCTGTTATTGACGACCGCACCGCCTATGGGCAAGGCGTGGCCGACGAGTTTGAAAAAGGCGTGAAGGCTGCAGGCGGCAATGTGGTAGATCGTCAGTACACCACCGACAAGGCCACCGACTTTGCGGCAATTCTTACCGCGATTAAAGCCAAGAAACCAGATATTGTTTTCTTTGGTGGAATGGACGCGGTTGCTGGCCCCATGTTGCGCCAGATGAAGCAGCTTGGCATCAATGCCAAATTTATGGGTGGCGACGGCATCTGCACCAACGAACTGCCTAAGCTGGCCGGTGACGCCACGGGCGATGGCGTGATTTACTGTGCAGAGGCTGGTGGTGTTGTGGGCCCCTATGAGCAGAAGATGAAAGACTTTACTGCCCGGTTCCAGAAAGAGATGAACATGGAAGTCAAGCTCTACGCGCCATACGTGTATGACGCCACCATGGTGATGGTGGAGGCCATGAAGAAGGCCAAATCTACCGACCCCAAGGTCTACTTGCCTGAGCTTGCCAAGATTGAGTATGACGGCACGATTGGCAAGATTGCCTTCGATCAGAATGGCGACATTAAGAACGGCACCCTCACGCTTTATAGCTACAAGGGTGGCAAGCGTGAACTGGTGAAGGTGATTCAGTAAGGCGTATTACGCTGCGCTGAAACGGGTCTGTCTGCACTGCCTTGCGGCAGACCCTAAAAGCCCCGCCTATCGGTTAACGATGGCGGGGTTTTTTATCGCGAGGCTTGCGTTTTAACGGCCGAGCTTCTGCCAGGTATCGACCACCGTATCGGGGTTCAGAGAGATCGACTGAATGCCCTGCTCCATAAGCCAGACGGCCAGGTCGGGATGGTCCGAAGGGCCCTGGCCACAGATACCCACATACTTACCCGCACGGTTACAGGCAGCGATGGCCTGGGCCAGCATCTTCTTCACCGCGGGGTCGCGCTCATCAAAGCCCTCGGCCACCAGACCCGAATCACGGTCAAGCCCCAGGGTAAGCTGGGTAAGGTCATTAGACCCTATAGAAAATCCATCAAAGTACTCGAGAAACTCCTCGGCCAGTAGCGCATTGGAGGGCAGCTCGCACATCATGATCAGACGCATGCCACCCTTCCCTGCGGCATCGGCCCCACTGCCACGGGACAGGCCGGATTCGGCAAGCAGGCGGTTTACCGAAGAGGCCTCGGTAAGGGTACGCACAAAGGGAACCATTACCTCTACATTGGTAAGCCCCATGTCTTCGCGCACACGCCGCAGCGCCCGTACCTCCATGGCAAAACAGTCGCGAAAACTTAGGGCAATGTAGCGCGAAGCGCCACGAAAGCCGAGCATGGGATTTTCCTCTTCGGGCTCGTAGCGCGAGCCACCAATCAGCTTGCGGTACTCGTTGCTCTTAAAGTCCGACATGCGCACGATCACGGGCTTGGGCCAGAAGGCAGCGGCAATGGTAGCTATACCTTCGGCAAGCTTGTCTACAAAGAAGTCGCGCGGCGAGGCATGGCCCCGCGCGATGCGCTCCACCGCATTCTTTAATTCGGAATCGACCTGGGGATAGTCAAGAATCGCCTTGGGATGCACGCCAATATTATTGTTAATAATGAACTCGAGCCGGGCCAGCCCCACGCCATCGTTGGGGATGGACTGAAAGTCGAAGGCCAGCTGCGGGTTGCCCACGTTCATCATGATCTTGACGGGAATCTTGGGCAGCGCACCGGTCTGTACCGTAGTGACCTCAGTTTCAAGCAGCCCCTCATAGACATTCCCGGTATCTCCCTCGGCACACGACACGGTGACCATAGCGCCCTCGTTAACACGGTCAGTGGCATTGCCGCAGCCAACCACGGCAGGAATGCCCAGTTCGCGGGCAATGATAGCTGCATGGCAGGTACGCCCTCCCCGGTTGGTAACGATCGCGGCCGCCCGCTTCATTACCGGCTCCCAGTTGGGGTCTGTCATGTCGGTTACCAGGATATCGCCCACCTGCACCCGCTCCATTTCGGAAGGGTCGTGGATCACCCGCACAGGGCCCGCACCAATCTTCTGGCCAATCGCGCGGCCGGTGGCCAGCACACTGCCGTGGCCCTTTAAGGCATAGCGCTGCTGGCTATCAGAGGCTGACTGCTGCGACTTTACGGTTTCGGGGCGGGCCTGCAGGATAAACAGCTGGCCGTCTTTACCGTCGAGGCCCCATTCGATATCCATCGGCCTGCCATAGTGGTTCTCGATTGTTACGGCATAGCGGGCCAGCTGGCTTACCTGATCTTGGCTGAGTGAATACCGGTTACGCATCTCGATGGGAACATCGACAGTCTTGACCGCATGGCCCGAGCTGCGGCGTTCCTCGTCATCGGCAAAGACCATCTTAATGAGCTTGCTGCCGATCTGACGGCGGATTACGGCCATCTTGCCGGCAGCCAGCATGGGCTTGTGCACATAGAACTCATCAGGGTTGACTGCACCCTGCACAACGGTCTCGCCCAGGCCATAAGAACTGGTAATAAAAACCACCTGGTTGAAACCCGACTCGGTGTCGATGGTGAACATTACGCCTGCGGCACCCAGGTCAGACCGCACCATGCGCTGAATGCCCGCAGATAAGGCCACCTCGGCATGGGTAAAGCCCTTGTGCACCCGATAACTGATCGCGCGATCATTATAGAGTGAGGCAAAGACATGGCGGATTTTTTCAAGCACATCATCAATGCCCACGACATTGAGATAGGTCTCCTGCTGGCCAGCAAAGGAGGCGTCGGGCAGGTCTTCTGCGGTGGCAGACGACCGCACAGCCAGCGAGACATCGCTGCCCTCGGCGCCCACGAGCTGGGCATAGTGGGACCGGATTTCTTCTTCGAGCGCATGGGGAAGGGGGGTCTCAACGATCCACTTACGAATCTCGGCCCCGCACTCGGCCAGGGCACGGACATCATCAGTATTAAGCCCCACAAGCCGAGCGGCAATGCGGGCATCAAGGCCGTTGTGGGCCAGAAAGATGCGAAAGGCATGGGCTGTGGTGGCAAAGCCCCCGGGCACGCGCACGCCAGCGTCGGAGAGCTGGCTGATCATCTCGCCCAAGGAGGCATTCTTGCCACCCACGGCATCGACATCGGTCATGCGCAGTTCGGAGAACGGCGCCACCATCTTCAGACCAAGCCGACTTGTTTGTAGTATTTCGGAGGAACCCATGCGCAGACACCTTGAAAGAGAAAATTTTTGAGAAGGCCCCGATTTTACCGGGTTTATACTCACCCCTTGAGCCCCCAGCCGGTGACCCCTACGGTTGCCGTACCCCGTATTAAGGAGTCCGCCCGTGCAGCCCGTTGCCAGTGGTAGAACCGTTTTTTTTGTGTCCGATGGAACGGGTATCACTGCCGAGACCTTCGGCTCGTCAATTCTTGCGCAGTTCGACCAGCTGCGGTTTCAGATTCGGCGACTGCCCTTTGTGGACGACCTTGAGAAGGCCGATGACGCCCGTGCGGCAATTGACGAGCAGGGGGAGCTCGATGGCCGCATTCCGATTGTCTTTCTAACCCTCGTGAACCCCGCGATATCGGCGCGTATTAAGACCACCCGGGCACTGCACCTGGACCTTTTTCAGACCTTTGTGGAGCCCTTGGAGCGCGAGCTGCAGGTGAAGTCGAGCCACACGATTGGCCGGTTTCATCACACAGCCGACAGCCAGTCGTACAAAAACCGAATCGAGGCGATTAACTTTTCGCTGGCCCACGACGACGGACAGTCGTCGCGCAACCTGGCCGAGGCCGATGTGATTCTTGTCGGGGTATCGCGCAGCGGCAAGACGCCCACCAGCCTTTACTTATCGATGCAGTATGGGCTCAAGGTGGCCAACTATCCTTTGATTCCCGAAGACTTCGACCGCGGCCATCTGCCCGATGCGGTTGTGCCCTGCAAGGCCAAATGCTTTGGTCTGACTATCGACCCCATGCGGCTGTCGGACATTCGCCAGGAACGACGGCCGAATTCTAAATACGCGGCGCTCGAAAACTGCCGCGCAGAGGTGGCTGCTGCCGAGATCATGATGCGGCGTGAGGGCATCGGATGGCTCTCCACCACTACCAAGTCGATCGAAGAGATCGCCACTACTATTTTGGCGACCATTCAGAACCGTGCGCTGCTGCTATCGGCGGCACCGAAGCCGCTCAAATAGCACCACAGAGGCCGCGGCCGTTACGTTGAGAGACTCCACCTGCGGGTCGTGCGGAATGGTGACGCACAGTGTGTGACCGAGCGGCAAGGTTGGCGCTGCCCGCGATTTATGCGATGCATGAGTTATTACCTGCCATGCCGGTGAGACGCCCTGCCCTTCCTGGCCCAATACCCAGGCGATCGGGGCGGGGCTCTTCAGACGCTGGGCAACCTCGGGCGAATAGAGGTCTGCAACGCCCGCAGCCGCAGGCGGTAACGTGAGCGCAATGGTATAGCCCTGGGCAATAAGGTCTTGGGCGAGTACCTCGGGTGAAAGGCCCTCACGCACCGGCACCAGAAACTGCGCGCCTGCACCGGCCCGCAGGGCCTTGGGCGAGAAGGCCTCGGTGCTGCCCTCGGTGATCAGCACCTGGCCTATCCCGGCCGCCGCCGCAGTTCGGATCATGCTGCCCATGTTGCCGGGATCTTGCAGGCCATCGAGCACCAGGATGTCGAGGCCTGCGGGTACTGGCGCTGCCTGCCCCACCTGCTCAATAACCAGGCCAATGCCCTGCGGGGCCCCAACCCCACTCAGATACGCAAAGAGGGCCGCGTCGAGGGCGAGCACCTGGGCGCCAGCGGCCTGGGCGCGGGCGATGAGACGCGCTTGGGTGGATTCGGCTACTTGGGGTCGGTGGGGTCCAAGGGGTCCTTGATGTCCTCCTTGTTCCCCTTGGCCCACAGCCGCTACGCAGACCACAAGATGGGCCTGCCAGCCCGTGTTCTTTGCCGAAAGCGGGGGCTGTTCATGCGTCGCTGCCAAAAATGCCTCGACCAGCCGGCTGCCTTCTAGCCAGCACTGCTTACGTTCACGCCGCACACGAGACTGACTAATAAGAGCCCGCAGGGCCTTCACCTGTGGGTTGTCGCGGGAGCGGATAGGGGGAGGCTTATGGACAGGGGTCGGGGTCGGGGTCGGGGTCTGGTCGGGGCTAGACATCGGGTGGGGAACAGAAGGCATCTCTTGTCGCCTCTCGTCGCGCGTTTTTTTACTGCCCGACAAGACAGCGGGCTACGGGGGCAAAGGACTGGCGATGCACGGGGCACGGGCCAAGCCGATCGAGGGCGGCGCGGTGCGCCAAAGTGCCATAGCCCGCATGCTGGGCAAAGCCATAGCCCGGATAGACATCGTCCAGACGCGCCATTTCTGCATCGCGGGCTACCTTGGCCAGAATGGAGGCGGCGGAGATCTCTGGCACCTGGGCATCCCCGCCCACCACCGCCTGCGTTGCCCAGGGCCAGTGCTGCAGGCCCAGGCTGCGGGCAGGCAGTAGGCTGCCGTCCACCTGAATAAATACATCGCTCCATTGGCTGCCAGCAAGGCCCACTTGAGGACTACCTGCGCAGCTAACCTCAGGGCCGCATGCAGTACTCTCTGCCGAACTACCCACACAGCCAGGTGCAGCAGTCACTGCCCTCCTGCCTTCCAGACTTTTTTCAAGCGCCTCAAGACAATGCAGCACCGCCCGCTGCATGGCCTGAAAGCTGGCCAGCAGAATGTCTGTGGCATCGATCTCTTCGGCCGAGGCCCAGCCCAGCCCCCAGGCACGACAGCGCTGGGTGATCTCAGGCACCAGGGCCTGCCTGCGCTTAGCCGAGAGCCGCTTGGAGTCATTCAGACCCACAATGCCATGGTCAGGGCCAAGCACCACAGCGCCCGCGCAGACCGGGCCAGCCCAGGGGCCTCTGCCCACCTCATCCACACCAATCAGGACGCCATAGACGGGCAGGGAAGGCGCCGCAGGCGAGACTACCGTCATAGCTGGAGCACCTCTTGCAGCACAGCGGTCACCCGGCCTGCGCAGCCCTGACGCAGGCCTTCATGGAGCGCGCCAAACCGCTGAGAGACCTCTTGTCGATGGGCAGGCGCATCGGTCCATGCGCGCACGGCCTGCACCAGACCCTGGGCGGTGCAGGCATCTTGAATGAGCTCGGGCACCACTGGCTCGCGCAGCAGCAGGTTGGGAAGCCCAATATGCTGTACGAGGGCCTTGCGCCGCATCCACCAGTAACTTATCGCCGGGATGCGATAGCCAATCACCATGGGCCGGCGATACATGGCGGCCTCAAGGGTGGCGGTACCACTGGCCACCATGGCCAGCTGGCTTGCCTCGAGCACCAGATGCGAGACAGGCCGTGGCCAAGGTGGTCCGTTACTGTTGCTGATCGATGGATCAATCATCTGAACCCCGGCATCTGCAGCAGCAGACCATTGGCGCAGCGCCTTGATGGCCTGCGCGATAGCCGCGGACACCGCAGGAATCACTACCGCGAAATCTCTGGACAGGACACTGGCTGCCTGCAGAAAGGCGGGGCCCAGCGAGCGGATCTCCGACAGGCGCGACCCAGGCAGCACCGCCAAAACAGGCTGGTCTTGCGAGATCTGCAGGCCTGCTGCCTGCAGGGCCGCGCGGGCCGCAGCGGGGTCTTGCACCAGGGGCACCAGGTCTGCCAAGGGATGGCCGACGAATACCGCATGTACCCGCGTGCCCCGGTAGCAGTCGGGCTCAAAGGGAAAGAGGCAGAGCATATGGTCGATGGCCTGGGCAATGCCATGCACCCGTTGAGGCCGCCAGGCCCAGACCGAGGGGCTTACCAGATGCACGGTGGGAACGCCCAGGGCCTTAACCGCTCGGGCAACCCCGAGGTTAAAGTCTGGGGCATCCACGCCCAAAAAGGCATCGGGTGGACTCTGCCGCAGCCTTGACAGCAACTGCCTGCGCACCGAGAGAATATCGGGTAGACGCGACAAGGCCTCGATATAGCCGCGCACGGCCAGCCGGTCTGCGGCAAACCAGCAGTCCATGCCCAGCGCCCGAAGCGCCGGCCCACCAATACCCTGCAGAGCCACACCCTGGGAGGCCAATGGCGCCAAGGCCTGTGCCGCAATGAGGTCGCCCGAGGCCTCACCGGTGACCGCGGCAAGCCGCCTCATGGGCTAGCGAACAATGCCCCGGCCGGGCGACGCCAAAAACGCAGAGAAGACCTTGAGTGCGGCCACCGAGGCATCATCGGTCTGCGCCTCGGCCAGACCCGATACCTGGTCGGCTGCCTCGGCAAGGCCCAGGCCCGCCTTATAGACCAGCCGATAGGCCTTCTTGAGAAGGCCCAGGGTATCTGCCGAAAACCCGCGCCTGCGTAGCCCCTCGGTATTGAGGCCATGGGCCGCGGCGGGATTGCCCGAACTCATTACATAGGGAGGCAGGTCTTGCAGAAGCGTGGTGCCCGCGCCGGTCATGGCATGGGCACCGATACGCACAAACTGATGCACGCCTGTGATGCCCCCGAGAATGGCCCAGTCACCCACCGTGACATGGCCCGCCAACTGGGTGGCATTGGCCATGATGGTGTACGAGCCCACCTGACAGTCATGGGCGATATGCACATAGGCCATGATCCAGTTGTCATTGCCAATGCGGGTCACACCGCCGTCTTGCTCGGTACCGGTGTTAATGGTGCAGCACTCGCGAATGGTATTGCCGTTGCCGATCTCTAGCCGCGTGGGCTCGCCCTGGTACTTCTTGTCCTGCGGCGGGCCACCGACCACTGCATGAGAATGCACCGTGTTATGGCTGCCCATCTGGGTATGACCCAACACCTGGGCAAAGGCATGCAGCCGGCAGGCCGAGCCGATGCGCACATGCGGCCCCACAATGGCATGCGGGCCGATCTCCACAGAGCTATCGATCTGGGCAGAAGGGTCTACCAGCGCCGTGGGATGAATACGGGTTACGAGCACCCCTAGCCCCCCTGCTGGGCGACGTCGCGCAGGGCGCACATGAGATCGGCCTCAGCAGCCAGGTTGTCGTCTACCATGGCCTGGGCCTTGTACTTCCAGATGCCCCGAATATGCCGCTCAATGGAGACATGCAGTGACAGCACATCGCCGGGCACCACTGGCCGCTTGAACCGCGCATTGTCTATGCCCACAAAGAAGATCACCGACTTGTCATCGGGCTTGGTCTCCATGGTCTTAAACGACAAAATACCCGCGGCCTGGGCCAGGGCCTCGATAATCAGCACCCCCGGCATGACCGGAAAATGGGGAAAGTGGCCGTTAAAAAATTCCTCGTTGATCGAGACATTTTTCTGGGCATGAATCTTCTCGCCGGGCGTTAGGCTGATCACCCTGTCGACCAACAGAAACGGATAGCGATGCGGTAAGAGTTCAAGGATCTGCTGAATGTTCATCATGGGCCGTACGCCTTCTTGTAAATGTGCAATTGGGTGCGAGATTAGCGCAGTTTGTCTCGTAAGGAATACAGCCGCCGCAGCATCACGGCAGACTTCTCCCAGTCGCGCTCGGGCTGCAGTGGATAGACGCCCACATACTTGCCGGGCGTATCGATCGAAGACATCACCAGGCTCATCGGCCCGATGATCGTATGATCAGCAATCGACAGATGGCCCAGAATACCGGCAGCACCCCCAATCTGGCAGAACCGGCCAATGCGGGCACTGCCCGCAATCCCAACGCAGCCGGCAATGGCCGAATGGTCGCCGATCTCTACGTTGTGGGCCACCTGAATGAGATTGTCGAGCTTAACGCCGTTGCCAATGCGGGTGTCGGCAAGGGTGCCCCGATCGATCACGGTGTTGGCGCCAATCTCTACGTCATCGCCTATCGATACCCCGCCCACTTGGGGAATTTTTACCCAGGCGCCATCGGGCGTGGGCGCAAAGCCAAAGCCATCAGAGCCCAGAACCGCACCACTGTGAATGACCGCCCGGGAACCGATTTCGACCCCATAACCAATACGCACACCGGCATGCACCTGGCTGCCAGCACCGATGCGCGATGCCCTACCCACCAGTACCCCAGCGCCAATATCGGTGTCATCGCCAATGACGGCATCTTCTTCGACTACCACCAGCGGCCCAATACGCACGCGGCTGCCAATCTGCGCAGAGGCATGGACTACGGCGCTGGCATGCACCTCCGTGGCCAGCACACTCTGACTGCGGGCATGCTGCAACAGGTACTGGGCGGCCTGGGCAAAATACAGGTAGGGCTGATCGGCCACGATGCAAGACCGAAACCGCTGGCCCTCTGATTGCAGCCGGGGGGGCAACACCACAAGACCAGCGCGGGAGGATTGTAAGGCCGAGAGGTATTTGTCGTGGGCGAGAAAGCTGGCGTCGGTAGGCTCTGCGGTGTCAAGCGGCTGAAACCGGGTGACAGCAAAGCCAGGGTCTCCCTGCAGAAGGCCGCCCAGGCGGGCGACCAGGTCGGCTACGGTAAGACTACTTGGCCGCTGC
>VGHK01000043.1 GCA_016868305.1 Betaproteobacteria bacterium
CGTGTGGTGGCCTCGCAGAAGGCCGGCGTTACCCTGCAGGAGTTACCCGGCCTGCGACTCTGGCATCTGCCCGAACACGATCGCGGCGTGGGCATTATTTCGTTCACCTCAAAGATGCATGCGGTGGGCGATGATGTCTTGCGCAGCCTGATGCAGGTACTGCAGACAGCACCCGACCAAGAAGGCCTCGAGGCATTGGTGCTCTGGCATGAACCGCCCTTCTCCGTGGGTGCGAATCTGTCGCAGGTGCTGCAGGCCTGCGAGGCCAAAGACTGGACCATGCTGGAGAACATGGTGGCCATGTTTCAGGCAGCCGCCCAGGCGCTGAAGTATTCTCGCCTGCCACTGGTGGCCGCAGCACAGGGTATGGCGCTGGGCGGAGGCTGCGAGTTTCTTATGCATGCGCCACGCCGCGCGATGGCACTGGAAACCTATGTGGGGCTGGTCGAGGCCGGGGTCGGTCTCATTCCCGCAGGTGGAGGGTGCAAAGAGTTTGCGCTACGGGCTGCGCAGTGGGCCGCGCAGAGCCCCACCCCGTCTGAAGTCTTTCCGTTTATTCAGTCGGTCTTCACCACGATTGCCATGGCCAAGACGGCCAAGAGTGCCCACCAGGTGATCGAGATGGGCTTTGGTCAGTCGCACGACCTGGTGGTCTTTCACCCCGACGAACTGTTATACACGGCACTGCAAACCGCCCGCGGCATGGCCAATGCAGGATACCGCCCCGCAGTGCCGCCTGCACCCTTCCCCGTAGCAGGCCGCACCGGCATCGCCAACCTCGACATGATGATTGTGAATATGCAAGAAGGGGGTCAGATTTCCGCCCACGATGCCCGCGTGGCTCATGCCGCCGCAGTGGCCCTCTGCGGTGGGGCCGTCGATGCGGGCAGCAAGGTATCGGAAGACTGGATCATTCAGACCGAGCGCGCGGAATTTATGGCGTTGCTGAAGACCCCTGAGACCCAGGCCCGCATGGCGCATATGCTGAAGACTGGCAAGCCCCTGCGTAACTAATCGTCTTATCAACAACTATCTACCGCTCCACCACTTTTGAAAGCCTCGCCATGACTTCCTCTTCGATACAGACTGCCTATATCGTTGCTGCGCAACGCCTGCCTGTGGGCCGCAAAGGCGGCGTCTTGGCCCACGCCCGGCCCGATGACATGCTCGCCCATGCCATTCGCGCAGCACTGGCCACTATGCCGGAGGTCGATCGTGCGCAGATTGGCGATGTAATTGTCGGTTGTGCCATGCCCGAGGCCGAGCAGGGCATGAATGTTGCGCGTATTGGGTTGTTGCTTGCCGGGCTTCCCAAAGAAGTGCCGGGCATGACGATTAACCGGTTCTGTGCCTCAGGCCTGCAAGCGGTTGCGCTTGCGGCGCAAAAAATACAACTCGGCGAGGCCGACCTCATGATTGCCGCAGGCACCGAATCGATGTCGGCTATGCCTCAGATCATGGGAAACAAGATCGCCATGAACCCGCGCATCTTTGCAGAAGATGCCCAGCGCGGCATTGCCTTTGGGATGGGGCTCACCGCCGAGAAAGTAGCAACCCAATGGTCGGTAAGCCGTGACGACCAAGATGCCTTTGCTCTGGCTTCACACCAGAAGGCCTGCGCTGCTCAGGCGGCCGGCCACTTTGCGCACGAGATGAGCCCACTGGAGGTGTCACACCATCATCCAGACCTCGCAAAGCTTGAGATCCGGATGCGCCATCAGACTGTCGATCGCGACGAAGGGCCACGGGCCGATACCAGCCTCGAGAAGCTCGGCAGGCTCAAGTCGGTGTTCCATGCAAAGGGCTCGGTGACGGCGGGAAATTCCTCGCAGATGTCTGATGGGGCTGCGGCCCTAATGCTGGCCTCTGAGGCGGCCGTGAAGCGCTATGGCCTCAATCCTCTCGCACGGTTTGTCTCGTTTGAGGTCGCGGGGGTGCCGCCAGAAGTCATGGGCATTGGCCCTATCGCGGCGATTCCTAAGGCCTTGTCGCGCGCAGGCCTGAAGACTCAGGATATCGACTGGATTGAGTTAAACGAGGCCTTTGCCGCCCAGGCCCTTGCGGTCATACGCGAACTCGCACTCGACCCAGCTAAGGTGAATCCTTTGGGCGGCGCGATTGCCTGGGGTCATCCTCTGGGGGCCACCGGCGCTGTTCGTGCCGCCACAGCTATTCATGGGATTCGGCGCACACAAGGTCGGTATGGGCTGGTGAGTATGTGTATTGGCACGGGCATGGGTGCAGCCGGCGTATTTGAGCGGCTTTAGCCACTCGCCGATCGCTGCGCCCCCTACCCGCCGTTTACAGCGACACTTTCCCAGACCCAACACTCGATACGCGACAATCGACCTGCGCGACGGGTCTTTCGCCTGCCGCGCACCCCCGCAACACGTACTGGTTTCCCGCCTGCCGACCGCCCCTGAACGTTTTTCTAACACCTACAAAGCCCATGGCCGCCTTTCGATTTCCTTTTTTCTGGAAGCTCTCAACCCCCACCCGCGCGCGTGTGATGCACTGGGGGTTTAACCTCTTTCCGGCCTTTCGTGGCGCAGGGGGTCGGCTGCTCTGGGTGAGCCCCGACTTTCTCTCGATGCGCGCACGACTCAAGTTCAACTGGCGCACACGCAACATCATGGGTTCCGTCTATGGGGGGTCGATGTTTGCGGTAACTGATGGGCCTCACCCGATTATGCTCATGTCCGCCCTCGGCCCCGACTATGTCGTCTGGGACAAGTCTGCACAGATTCAGTATCGACGTCCCGCCTATGAGGATCTCTATGTGGACTTCTCGTTTACCTTAGAGGAGGTCGAAGACATCAAGCAAGTCTTGGCAGCCCGCCCTGAGCTCGACCATACCGTACACATGCAGCTCATTGATCTACATGGCGAGGTACATGCCCGAGTACAACGCACTCTCTATATAGCGCATCGCAGCCACGTGGAGGCAAAGCGCCGTAAACGAAACGAAACGCACCGGTCTAGCCCATAACGACTGAGGGTCTGAGGCGCTTATCCGCGGTGCCCAGCCCAAGGGACTGCCGCGTTCAATCCCGGTGCGCAGCCCGAGGGACTGCAGTGGTTATTTGCAACGGAACGAAGGTGGAGTCGCAAATCTCTCCCAGGGCCCGGGCGATTGCCACGATTACGAGCGCCTGCACGGGCTATTCGGAATGTCCGGTAAGCATTAAAAGCCCATGCTCTGATGGGTTTTCTAAAACCCCTTTTTCAGTGATTAAGGCTGTCACCAGTTCCGCTGGAGTGATGTCAAAGGCAGGGTTCCTGACTCTAACGCCCTGGGCAGCCCACTGAATACCTGCATAGCCGAGTACCTCGCTGGCTGCCCGCTCTTCGATAGGTATAGCTGCTCCATTAGGTATGGACATGTCTATGGTTGAAAGAGGGCAGGCCACGTAAAATGGAATATCATGCCGATGCGCAAGAACAGCAACCATATAAGTACCGATCTTATTTGCGACATCGCCGTTACGGGCCACACGATCAGTTCCAACAACCACGGCATCGATAGCGCCTGTCGCCATAAGATGGCCTGCCATCCCGTCAGCAATTAAAGTCGTGGGAATACCCTCTTGCACCATCTCCCAAGCCGTAAGCCTAGCCCCCTGAAGGAATGGTCGTGTCTCATCAGCAATCACCTCAATCTTCTTACCCATGGCAATGGCTGAACGAAAAACACCCAGTGCTGTACCGTGGCCGGCCGTAGCAAGCGCACCCGCGTTGCAATGCGTTAGGATCCGGTCACCGTCATGCAAAAGTCCGGCGCCGTGCGCACCCAATGCTTTATTTGCAGCAATGTCTTCAACAAAGATGGCATGGGCCTCTGAGAGTAGGATGTGTGCTACTTCTGAAGGCTGCTTCGTTTGGTGAGCCGCCCAACACTCTTTCATACGATTTAGCGCCCAAAACAAATTTACCGCAGTGGGCCGACTCTCTGCCAAAACATCAAAGGCATTCTCTAACCCGGTGTTAAACGCGATTGCCTCACTATGTTTTAAAGCAAGGGCTTCAAGAGCTACACCATAGGCTGCCGCGCAGCCAATAGCTGGTGCCCCCCGCACAACCATGAGCCGAATGCCCTCGGCCACCGCTTTCGCGTTACGGTAGGCAAGATAGCAAAATTGGGAAGGCAAAATACGTTGGTCAATCATTTCAAGATGATCGTCTGCCCATCGTAATGTTTCTACTCTCTCTTTTGGCAGCGTGTCCAGACCGACCTCAGCATCTGCTCGCCTGCTACCCGCTTCAAACTGGTGCGCCATAGGATTACCCCTTGGAGCCATTAGTGCCCGTCGAATTCGCAAAGGGCAAAGACAGACTGACCCATCGATTGAAGTCGCTGACGACCACCCAAGTCTGGCAGATCTACAGCAAATCCGCACTCAACTACCTCGGCCTCCAGGGCAAGTAACAATCTAACGGCTGCGGCTGCGGTCCCGCCTGTGGCTATAAGGTCATCCACCAGAAGAACCCTTTCCCCCTTATTAATGGCGTCGGTATGCACCTCGATGACGTCGGTTCCATATTCGAGGTCATACTCCTGACTGATTGTCTGCGAGGGTAACTTGCCCTTCTTGCGAATGGGAACGAATCCAACCCCCAACATATACGCAATCGGGGCCCCTAAAATAAATCCTCGTGATTCAATACCCGCCACCTTTTGAATACGCATACCGCTGTAACGGTTCACAAACTCATTTACAGCGATGCGAAGACCGACCGCATCTTTAAGTAGGGTTGTGATGTCGCGAAACATAATCCCTTGTTTAGGGTGATCAGGTATGGTGCGAATCAAAGAGGCGATGGGCATGAAAAACCTTTAGCGAAGCGAAGAATCTATGAATTTTCTTTGTAACCGTAATCGTGAAACTGTTCAAACACTTGTTGCATCTCAGCTTCTGACAATGTGGCTGGTTCCCCTATCTGCCTTGCAGCAAGGTACTGTTGCGCTAAGGTTTCTACCTCTTGAGCAAGACCCAAGGCCTGAGGAAGGTCGCTCCCAAGAGCGATGAGTCCGTGATTGGCCAAAAGGCAAGCCTTTCGGTTCTCAAGAGCCTTCAAGGCTGCAGTTGATAGGTCTTGGGTACCAAAGAGCGCATATGGCGCGCATCGAATATCGTGACCGCCCGCAACCGCAACCATGTAGTGAAACGCTGGAATACCCTGCCGCAGGCACGCCAAGGCAGTTGCGGAGACCGAGTGGGTATGGACCACGGCATTCACTTCAGACCTTACCTCAAGAATATCTCGATGGAACCGCCATTCTGAAGAAGGCTTGCCCTCGCCTAGAACCCTGCCGCTTAGGTTCATCAAAACCATAGCCTGCGGTGTCATAGCCTCAAGAGGCATTCCAGAGGGAGTGACCAAAAAGGTATCAGTCCCCGAGCACCGTACAGAGCAGTTGCCTGCTGTACCCTGGTTCAAGCCTCGGCGAATCATCTCTGCATAGGTACTAACCAACTGCGCTCGAAGCGCGCTTTCTAACACTATCTCATCCCTAAAAAGTCTCGCGCAATCGTTAAGGCTTCGTGCTTTCGAGTACACGGCCGGCTACCGATGCGAGTTTTCTCAGTAGTTCCGAATCCCTGCGCTCAGGCGCAGTAATAATCGCATAAGAAAGGCTGGTACGGCAGGAACACTTTGCTGCGTGGGCATCGTCTCGAACCCTTGGGCTTACAGACCTAACAAGCGCTCTCCCCTTTTCAGCATTAGATGACAGCACACTAATGATTTGATCTACTGTGACATGATCGTGATCAGGGTGCCAACAGTCATAATCGGTGACCATAGCCACACTTGCGTAACAAAGCTCTGCCTCACGAGCGAGCTTAGCCTCCGGCATGTTCGTCATTCCAATAACATCGCAACCCCAAGAGCGATAAAGTTCTGACTCCGCATAGCTAGAAAACTGTGGCCCTTCCATAACCAAGTAAGTGCCACCGCGCACCACAGACAACGCAAGGCTTTTAGCCGCCGCCTCAATGTGATCACCTAGACGACTGCAGACTGGATGCGCCATGGAGACATGCGCTACGCATCCCGAACCGAAAAAAGACTTCTCTCGGTGAAAGGTTCGGTCAATGAACTGATCAACAATCACAAATGTTCCAGGTGCAAGATCTTCCTTAAGCGAGCCAACCGCGCTAATAGAGAGCAAATCGGTTACGCCCGAGCGCTTTAGTGCATCTATATTGGCGCGGTAATTGATTTCCGTCGGCGAAAGAACATGGCCCCGCCCATGACGGGGAAGGAAAACAAGCCGAAGGTCATCAAAGTCGCCAAATAACAGTTCATCCGAGGGCTTGCCAAACGAAGACGCAACGGCTTGCCATTGCTTATTTTGCAGGCCATCGATATCGTAAACGCCACTACCTCCAATGATTCCTAGAACTGGTTTTACATCCATACCCATTCCCTCATGCTTAATCGTTGGCCTTCGCTTCCAATATAACTCAGAATATTCTCAGCCCGAATGTTCCCGGTCCTTCGCTCTTGTTGCCGCAGCTGCGCTTCAAGGGCCTGCGAGGGTTATTTGCGACGGGCGCGTGCTTCTTCTTGCTTGCGCAGAATATGCCGCTGAATCTTGCCTGAGGTGGTCATAGGCAAGGCATCGATGTATTCAATCTCTTTGGGGTACTCATAGGGGGCAAGACGCTGTCGCACATGGTCCTGCAAGGCTGCCGTCAACGCCTCACTGGCCTGCTGTCCCTCTGCCAAGACCACATAGGCCTTTACCAGGTTGCCACGTTCCGCATCCGGCTTTGGTACCACCGCCACATTAGCCACTGCTGCATGCTTTAAAAGACAGTTCTCAATTTCACTCGGACCGATGCGATAGCCTGCTGACTTAAAAACATCATCGGCCCGCCCCTCGTACCAGAGATAGCCCGCCTCATCGCGCCGGGCCAGGTCGCCCGTGCGGCACCAGTCGCCCGTAAATTTTTTCTGAGTGCCCTCAGGGTTCTTCCAGTACTCCAGAAAAAAGACCGGGTCGAGATGCTCGTGTATATCCTTCCGATGCACCGCCACCTCGCCCGTCTCACCCGCCGGCAATTCACGGCCCTCATCATCAATTACCGAGACACGATGCCCAGGATAAGGCCGCCCCATACTTCCGAGCCGAACGGGCCAACGCTGAAAAG
Source organism: Betaproteobacteria bacterium (assembly GCA_016868305.1). GTDB lineage: Bacteria > Pseudomonadota > Gammaproteobacteria > Burkholderiales > Burkholderiaceae_A > Hahnella. The sequence continues at coordinate 7,158 of VGHK01000043.1, forward strand.
AATTTCCCACCACATAGTTCATCTCGGTCTGGCCAAACATCTCATTCACCATTACGCCGAGCCCTTCCGCGCAGTACTGAGCCACTACATCACCAACAAATTCCCCCGCACTCATGATGCCGCGCAGTGCGCGCATGTCCCGGTGCTGCATTGGGTTGGGGTCGTACTTCATCATTGCCTTCAATGCAGTGGGAAAAAGGAAGGTATGGCTTACCTTGTACTCCGACAGCAATCGAAAGGCCATCTCAGGAGAGAACCGGCCCTGATAGCCCAAAATTGATTCGCCAAAATAAAGTGTCGGCAGAAGAGCGTCCCAAAGCCCGCCCGTCCAAGCCCAGTCGGCCGGAGACCAGAAACAACGCGCTTGGTGAGGGAACCAGTTCTGGCTCGCCACAAAACCTGATAAGTTTCCAATCATGGCCCGGTGCGGAATGCTTGCGCCTTTGGGCGGCCCGGTAGTGCCGCTGGTATAGATCAACAAGGCTGGGTCCTCGGCCAGCGTGTCGTGTATCGCGCGCACCGGCGCCTGCGCCCAGAGTATCGCCATGAACCTCTGCGAAGGAAATCGCGGTCCCACCGATACAATGCTACCTAGGCAATGCACCTCCTTCCGTAAGGCCTGCAGCCGCTGCTCGCCCTCGTCATCGGTGATCGCTGCCATAACCGTGCTATTTTGCAACCGGTACAAGAGCGCCTCTTCCCCAAAGAGCATAGACAACGGTACCGCAACAGCACCCAAGATATAACAGGCCAGATGGGCCATGGCGGTCTCAGGCCTCTGTGGCAAAACAATAGCGACACGATCTCCTGGCCCGACCCCCTGGGCCGCCAGCCAGCCTGCTAGACGCAAAGAGAGGTCCCACAGCGCTTTGTAATCGAGTTGCTGCGGGGCGATTCCAGTGCCTTCGTAGTAGATGGCTACTTTCGAGGCCCGACGGGTGTCGTGGGCCCAGCGCTCACCACAAACCTTGGCGATATTGAACCGCGTTGGCACGGCCCAGCGAAAATCCTGGTAGATCGCCTGGTACTGGTCACTCAAATACTGCTTCGAAGTCTGAGACATCGCGCGTTTTCCCCTGTGGGTCTAGGCGTCCCTTGCGGGCTTCGGCAGACGCCCCATCAGAAAGAATTCGGGGTTAGGCCGCATGCCAGTTGCACTGGCAAGGCGATTACTCATGGCAAAGAATGCGGTAATCGCGGTGATATCCCAAATTTCTTCTTGGGTGAGACCCGCCGCCTGTGCCGCCTGCCGATCAGACTCTTCAATTGCCGCCGACTGGATCGCTACCTTGGTGGCGAAATCAAGAATGGCCCGCTCGCGAGGGCTAATGTCTGCCTGCTTGTAATTAATAGCTACCTGGTCTGCCAACAAAGGGCGTTTGGCGCGTATGCGCAAAATCGCACCGTGGGCCACCACACAATACTGGCAATGGTTCAGTCCAGAAGTTGCGACTACGATCATCTCGCGCTCAGCCAAGGACAGAGGGCCTTCTCCCTCCATCAGGGCATCGTGATAGGCAAAAAAGGCACGAAACTCTGCCGGCCGCCGGGCGAGTACCCGCATCACGTTAGGTACAAAACCCGCCTTATCAAGAACAGCCTGCATCCGCGTCCGAATATCCTCTGGCAGGCTTGCCATGTCAGGAATAGGAAAAGCGCAGATGGTGGGGTCGGCATTTGTGCTGCCGAAAACGAAGGCACTTGCGTCGGGCGCAATGTTGGTCGCGGTATCGGCCCCAGCAGCAGGGATTAGGTGGGAGGCGTCATTAGCCATTAAAAGCAGTCTCCTGTCTTGGTTGATTTCTAGCCATTGAACCCCCAAGCAGCAAGACACGTCAATGGCATCCTTCCCTAGTTCCCAGTGGCTCGCGCGATCCAGTATTCTTACGGCCATGACGCGTCATACCCACGTCCCCTCCCCTTGTACCTCGGTCTGCACCATGGCTGCCCAGACAGGCCTGTGTGCCGGGTGCTTTCGGACGATTGACGAGATCGCAGGCTGGGGCCAGATGACAGACTCAGAAAAGCGCGCCGTTTGGGGCCTTCTTGCTGAGCGTAAAAACGCTGCTGCTGCCCGCCTGGGAGGGGAGCACGCCTCACAACCTCCCTTTAGACAAGACTAACGCAAGGGTTCTAAGCACGCTCATGTTGCCCCCTAGCATGCGCTTTATTGAGCGCGACTGGCTCTCCAGTAACCAGATAGTGTTTCTTGACGACGATCAACAGGCGAGTGTTGTTGATACCGGCTATGTAAAACATAAGGAATTGTCGCAGCTACTCGTTAACCAGGCTCGTGCAGGAAGATCGCTAACCCGGATTATCAATACCCATCTTCACTCAGACCACTGTGGCGGAAATCGGCTGCTCGCCGATTTCCATGGCTGTGAGGTGCTCGTACCCGAGGCATCGTTTGCAGCAGCCTCGTCCTGGGACGAATCGGGTTTAAGCTTTCAGGCAACAGGCCAACGCTGCGACCCTTTCACCCCCACGCAAGCGCTAGCACCGGGGCAGACCATTATGCTCGGTGGCATGCCCTGGAGGGCATATGCGGCGCCCGGGCACGACCCCGAGTCAGTAATTTTGTTTCAGCAAGACACCGGCATTCTCATTTCGGCAGACGCACTCTGGGGTGATGGCTTTGGTGTCATCTTTCCTGAACTAACCGGTCACAGCGGGTTTGACGAGCAGGAGGCCATACTTAAAGTAATCCGCAGCCTGCGGCCGCGTTGCGTTATTCCGGGCCATGGCCCGACGTTTTCAGATGTGGAAGACGCGCTGCAACGGGCAGAAACGCGTCTGACCTTTCTCAGGTCACAGCCGCTAAAGCATGCGCAATACGCATTGAAAGTACTCGTGAAATTTTTGATGCTCGACCGCGAGACGGAGAATAAGACCGAATTCATAGAGCACCTCTCAAGAGCCCAGGTGCCGCGCGATGCCTGCGCTATTTTGGGCGCTGAATTAAGCCAAGGCATAACCCAGACCATAGAGGGCATGATCGCCTCTGGCCAGCTTTTTCAGTCACCCGATGGCCAGAGCCTAAACGCCCACCCTAGTCTGTAAAAGAAAGGCTCAGGGAGACTAAGAGCACCGACCCAGTTTTGTTTACGAAAACTCGTCGCTAAAGGGTAGTCACCGCGCTGGCAGAGTCTGAGACGAAAACACCGTCTGCGACTGCGCCACCGAGACGACGCGTACCGGCAGTCGTGCAGGCATTTTTTCCGAGACCCCCAGCATACTGGGCCCAAGCAGCAAACGACACTCATTGAATCCAGCCGAGTCTCGGGTTGCTGTCACAGCGCCGTGTGCAAAAGGCGTTTTAAGGCGCAGACTGCCAAGCGACATTGCACCGCTAAGACTGCACCCGCGCCACCACGCTACGGTTCGCGCAAGAATAGGCCCAGCCAACGGCACATGCAGGGGGAGACCTACCGAGACCTCCAGTCGGATCACCCCGGCATCCAAAAATGTCTGACCCGAGCTACGACCTACCGCGAGACCCGTAAGGGGCTCCATTCCTGAGACCCCAGACCGAGGCGCGGGAATCGCTTCGGAGTGCCATAAGGCGGGCGACACTACCCGCCCTGTACCTTTTCCCCAGTCTTCAAGCGTGGCCGTCGTGGGTGAGAGCAGCGTCCAGTCGATCCAGCCTTCTGCTTTTCCCCGCAGATAATGAAACCGCGTGCGCATCGCAGCCGAGGCTATCGTTTCCGAACCCGGCACGCCATCCCTCGCGGAAAGCCCAAGCAAGGGGGTAAGGCCCCGGCTTAAGCCCCCATCAATTGCGCTAGCACTAATCTGGGCAGACGCCGCAGCCCGCGTAGCCTCGGCAGCCGCATAGCCAACCACCAGTCGTCCATAGGCAAGAAGCGTGATCTGCAAGAGCATCAGACCGAGCAATAAGACCAGGGGCGCTGCAATTAATGCCTCAAGCATGGCCATGCCTGAAGGTCGGCTGTAAACGCCTCGAGCGTTGAACCGCAAGCAAAGCTCCCTGCAGGCCATTATGTAGGCCTCTCGTACACCCACCGACATTGCCGCAGGCAGCGATTGAGGGTCAATCTCCAGCACCGAGTCTGCATCCCAACACCAGAAGACCCGACCGCTTCGGGACAACCGCTGGGATAGCACCCTTCCATCCTTGGCCATGAAAACTAGCCATAGCGGCCGACGAGTCCAAAGGGTATGCACCACCCTGCAGCCGGGAAACCAGACAACACCGCCACGACCAAGCGGTCCGTGTACACCCATGAGTCGCTGCAGGAATCCGCGCGCAACGCTAATCCGATCCGCATCAACCGGCATCATACGCCGACTCCAAAAGACTCGGAGAGTTTGATGAGTAAAGGGGCTAGTAAGACGATAAATGTGCAGGGAAAGATGCAGCAGACCAAGGGGCCCATAAGCTTGACGGGAGCCTTCATGGCACGCTCTTCGATCTGCAGCTGATACAGCCTGCGCGCCTGAGATGACTGGGCACGGAGGATCTTGCCCATACTCAGACCCGCCTGGTCTGCTACCAAGACCAAGGCACCAAACTGCTGCACTACCGGCAGTGGCAAGGCATTCTGCAGTCTCGAGACCGCAGCAGCCTTTGACCCCCCTGCACGCAGCTCTGCTGCAAACACCCAGAGACTACGTCGCCATTTGTCAGAGGGGCCATCCACGGCCCGCTGCGCAGTAAGCCGCATGGCCTGAACAAACGACTGGCCTGCCTCAAGGGATAAGGCCAGCCCATCGAGAACCGCAGGAAAACCGCGCTGTGCCTTATCCCTCTCTCTGGTCACCTGGCCACGCATCCAAAGGTCGGGAATAAATAGGCCGATTACAGGAATGAGGCACCCGCAACAGATCCGTAAAGCCATCCAACACGCCTCATCGAAATCCGGAGGAAAACCAAGCAAGTGCAGGCGCCCGCGCAAAGCCTGGCTTGGACGAACCGCCGGGGCAACCCAAGGCCGTAGCCAGCGACATAGCCCAAACAGAGCCTCTCGCCGACCATTGAGGGTACGCAGAAGAGGCAGGTTTCGGCCAAGCCACTGCCAGAGGCTGGGCGAGACCAGAAAAGGTAGAACTAACCAGGCCGCACCTGCAGTCGCAATCCCAAAAAGCACAGAAGAGATGAACATAGCCGAGGAACTCATCTTGACTACACCTCAAAGCGGACAATTCGACGCACCCAGATCACACCGAGAACCTCCAAGGTCGCAATCAAGGTTATGAGCGCCAAGCCCAAAGGGGTCCGAAGAAAAAACTCCGAGACAAACGGGTCTAAAGCGCTTGTGGCAATAAACAACAGAGGCGGCATAGCGAGCATAATCACCGCCTGAAGACGGCCCTGTGCGGTCAGCGCTGCCGCCTTGGCCTCTAGCGCGATCTGTTGACGAAACGATTCACCTAAACGAATCAGGGCCTCGGCAAGGTTCCCTCCTGTCTGAGCGGAAAGCCGCACACAGAAGGCAAGATCCTGCACAGCGGGCAGACGGCTGCGTTCGGCCCAGAAAGCGAATGCATGATCTGTGCTGTGGCCAAGCCGAATATCCCTTAGCAGTTGATGCAGTTCCTGTCGAAGTGGCCCGTCTATAGACTGCTCTGCGCGCACGATAGAGGCGCGAAGGCTCGAGCCCGACTGCAGTGAGGCGGCAATCAGGTCACAGAACTCGGGAAGTGACTGCTGTAACTGCTTTCTTTGTCGTGACTTTAGCCAACGCAAGACCGGGGGCATTACGATCAATACGGTCAGACCTGCGATCGGAAAAGCCCAAAAAGAACGCGATAGAAGAAAAAATAGGCCCCCCAAAATAAAGGCAGCTGTTACCGCTATCACCCTGACGGTTCCACGTTGCAGGTAGCGATTATGCTGCTCCAGAGCTGTTCGCAAAACACCCTCTTGTGCGGCAAAAACAGACACTATCCACGGGGCTAGCCAGAAAACGAAGAGCGCAACCGATGCTCCGAGCAAAAGGCTTACAGTAATTGTCATGGCTTAACTCCAGACAGTTCCTGGCGACTCAACCAGGCAGTGGTTGATATAACGCCCTTCGGACCAGCTAAACAGGGTCTCGAGCTGAAGTACGCCCGACTCCAGTCCGGTTACCGCACAGATCTGGTGTATGCGACGGCCTCCGTTGGGGGTGCGCTGCTGATGCACCACCAACTGAATCGAGGCAGCGATCTGCTCACGGATCGCCTTCAGGGGAAGGTCAAAGCCCGCCATCAGCACCATCACCTCAATCCGCGCGAGAGCATCTCGTGGCGTATTCGCATGCACGGTTGTAAGCGACCCCTCATGGCCAGTGTTCATCGCCTGCAGCATGTCGAGTGCCTCGCCACCGCGGCACTCTCCCACAACGATACGGTCAGGGCGCATTCGCAGGGCGTTGCGTACCAAGTCCCGAATCGAGATGGCTCCCTGACCTTCTTGGTTGGCCTCGCGGGCCTCTAGGGCGACAAGATTAGGAGCCTCGAGCCTTAGCTCCGCGGCGTCCTCGATAGTGATCAGGCGCTCATGAACAGGGATCTTACGGGCCAGGGCCTTTAGCAGAGTGGTCTTACCCGAGCCCGTACCGCCTGTCACCACAATATTGCGTTTCGCCACCACAGCCTCGCTCAGGAACGCACAGATCTCTTGACTCATGGCCCCCTTAAGACACAGACCCTCAAGGTCCATTGCGGTCTGCGTGAAACGCCGAATCGTAAGGCAGTGCCCCTCGGTTGCCGGTGGCGAGAGCACTGCGTTGACACGGGACCCGTCCGGAAGGCGGCCATCGGCCATTGGGCTTCCGTCATCAATACGACGCCCAAGAGGAAGAAATATCCGCTCAATCACACGCCTTAGGCTATCGTCACCCGCAAATTGCAGGCCGCTGGGCTGGCAGACGCCTTGTTTCTCCACAAAGATCCGGTCCGGCCCATTGACCATGATCTCGGAGACTTCCGGATCCTGCATCAGTCGTTCAATGGGACCGAATCCCACCAACTCTGCGAGAAGGTCGAGGCAGAACAGACGCGATCCTTCGGCGGTCATGCCTGCAAGATCGTCGGCAAGTTCAGCCCGTATCAGGGCCAAGGTCTCATCACGAAGCGCCTGATCTGACATCTCGCCCCAGTCTCTACGGCGAGAGTCCAAGACACTGCGCAAGCGCTTTACCGCATCCGCCATTCCCAGACTGTGAGGCGCCTCGGAAAGGGCAGACTCTGAGTCGCTCACTCGATTCGGATACTGGATGGTGAGGGTCTGTGGGGCAGTGCCCCCGAGGCTAACGGCATCAACCCGAAAACGCCAACGCCCGCAGGTGATCTCGTCACCCTGGGCTAAGGGACCATAGTCATGCACGATGCGCCCATTAACGCGAGAGCCTGCAAGAAATCCCTGGTCACAGACGAAATAGCCCCCAGCCCTCTGAATGATCTGTGCGTGGCAACCGCCAATCGAAAGACCGGAGATCACGAGGTCTGCGTTACGTTGGCTGCCGATCTGAACCGGGCTGGACTCAAATACCTGTAGCCCTTTCTGCTGCACTCCTTCAAATATCTGCAGTCGGATCATGGTGAGCCCCCTTCTTGTCCTCCATCGCTTGGGGTGGCGGACGTCTCAGAGCGGACCGCTCTTACTTGCTCGTCCGACCATCCCTTGCGCTCCCGATGAAAGGCATCGTCTGGCGTAATGAACCGCGGTGTCACCATCACCACCATCTCGCTACGCTTATCACGAAAGTCTTTGGAGCGGAACAGGGCTCCGAGAACCGGTATGTTCCCAAGACCTGAAACCTTATCAGTTACGCGGCTAGTCTCTTCGGAGATCAGGCCGGACATCACCAGGGTCTGCCCCTCACGAAGGTTTACCTGGGTCTCAGTCATCCGCGACAGAAATCCCGGTAGTTCGCCGACCCGAATCGCAGGATCTACTGTGGAGAGTTCGGTTGTCACCGTGGCACTAATCACGCCATTTTCCAGGACGCGCGGCTGAATCTCGAATCGAATGCCATAAGGCTTAAACTGCACCGAGCTTGCTCCTAATGAGGATGTCACTGGCAAAGGAATTTCTCCACCGGCCAGGAACTTTGCGGTTCCGCCGCTACGAGTGGACAAAATCGGCTCGGCGAGAACAACGGCATCACCCTGCTGCTCCATAAACGCAATCACAGAAGCAAGGGTGGACTGCAGTCCAAAATAGAGCGCGAAAGGCGATACCTTTGGAGACCATACGGCTGCCTCGGTGCCGGGGAAATTGGCTGCAATGTTGGGTACACCCTGATTCAGCAATCCGTCACTGGTTGACCGAAACTGGGAGTTGGTCTTGAAATCGCCAACGAGCCCCACCATAGGCCCCGCCATTC
>VGHK01000044.1 GCA_016868305.1 Betaproteobacteria bacterium
CCCTGTCACTTCCATCAAAAATCTCAGATATTTTCAACGCTTAAGCAAAAAAGGTCAGGTGCAGTCTGACCAAAAAGTAGTTAACTCCAAAGTTAACTACTTTTCTGACATTTTCAGGGGCTGGGCAAGGGCAGGGCCTGATCACCAAACGTCGGGTAACACGACACTTCCTGGTCAGGGGGTGGGGTGGGGGGGGAGGGTCTAAACTGTTGTCTGGAGAAAGTGCTTTGCTTCCTTTTCTAATCGGATAGTGTCCAAGGACAAGTTAATAACCGCAATTGCTTATGTTTTTATATATGACATTCATTTATGAATATCTTGCCGTTCGTGGTGTCTTGTCACACCGTCCTGGACTGTCTGAAAGCGCCGCGCGCAGACCGCTGAATCAGGAAAAGAATATCCCCGCCAGGAAAGGCTGGCCCATCAAGGCCTGAATGAAGGTGGCCGCCACCCAACCGATGTAAGCCAAGGCGGCGATGTGCACCGGAGTCCGTGCGTCGCGGCCGAACAGCCTGGCGCAGACCAGCGCAGCCAGCGGCACGATATGCAGGGCGTGGGTGGCAAAGAAGTGGGCCACCCGAAGGTCCCCACCGTCCCGCGACCAGCCCATCAGACCAAGGCCACCGGCGTCGCTGGGCGTGCCGCCCACCCAGTGGCTCCCCAACCCCGACAAGGTGCCGGCCGTGATCTGCGTGAGGGGCAGGGTCAGGGCCAGCCCCCACACGAGACCGGTTCGCACCGCAGGCGAGAGATTCCCGGCCGGATACCGATAGATGCCCCAGGCAAGACTGGTGCTGGCAGAGGTCAACACGACGGCCGCCATACCCATTGCCGAGTAAATAGCAGCCCAATAGGGAGCCTCGTTGAAATGCGATGCCGTCGCCAGCGCTGCCGCCGCACCAATCCAGACCATCTCCAGCACCACGGCCAGAACGACGACGCGCTCGTGCCATTGCCACCAGGGTCTGCGCGTGATCTCGGTCGACGCGAAACGGCTGAACACGGCCAGCGTGACCAGATAGACGACCAGCGCGATGTGAAACTTCAGCGGCTTGATCCAGACGTTGATGCCCTGGAACAGGCGCGTGTCGAGGGCGAGGGCCCCGAGCAGTGGCAGCATCGCCAGCGCCAGCAGCACCGCGAGCCCGGTGTAGCGGGGCGAATCGTGCGCCAGGCGGGCCAGCGTCCAGGGCCCGGGCGCGGGCATGGCCGCCGCATCCCCAGGATGGCTGCGTGCCGCCCGGTGCGCCGCACGCAGCGACTGGAACAGCAGATACCCCGCCGGCCCGAACAGAAAGGTGGCCAGCAGGCAGGGCAGCAGCGCCAGATGCGCGATACCCTCGCGGCGCGCCGTCCGGACCTGCCAGGCGCCCAGCAGCAAATCAAAGGCCAGGTAGTGCACCCAGCCCGCCAGCAGCAGCCAGCGGCTCTCGAACAACTGCGCGACTGCGCCAAGGCTGTCAAAGCCGCCTTGCCCCGAGGCCCAGTGGGCCAGCACGATGGCCGTGTAGCCGCCTGAGAGTAGCAGCGGCATGGCGATGCCACCCAGCAGGCTCAGTAGACGGGGCGCGAGTGGGCTGAGCGCCAGCGCCAGCCAGCCGGTGAGTGCGATCGTGTTCGCCACCTGGAACCAGGCCTCCGGGCTCATGGATCGCTCCGATCGAGCTTCGATGCACGAGGCATGTCAGCCCGGGTGCCTTTGCTGATGCAAGGTCGTTTGGGCCGCGTCGTAAGCGACGAATGTCGCCCCCAGGCCCTCGACCACGGGCTCCGTGCGTGCCGAGGCCACGCCGACACCTGCTGCATCAGTCCCCCGCCAATCATCCAGTAGATCGGCGTCAGTACTGCAGCACCACAGAAACCGCTAACCGTAACCAGCGACCACAGAGGCATTCGACCTTGTCGGTCTGCTCTGCTCAACAGATAAAGCGTTGTCTGAAGAACGGTCAGCCCAATTGCAATTTGCATGGCCCAGAACAGCGACAACCAGAGGAAAGGAGCACTGAATCCCGGGTCCGGTGCCAAGGCCATCACCAGTGCCCAGAGTGACAAGCCGGTCACGCTCAGGTAGCGATCGATCGAGGACCTGCTTGCTGATGAGGTTGAAGTCTGCATGCCCTAGTTATTGATATTTTTTATCTTGCGTCAGTTGCTGATGCTCGGCGCCTGGCGCAGGTATCTATCGGAAGACACTTGCTCCAGCAGGAAGCGGGCGGCCGACTCGGCAGTGATTGAAAACCCGAGGCCCCGGCCATCAGCACTCACCCGAATCGGCTTGTCGACACCCGCCACGATGTTAGGCAGACGCACCGACACCCAATCAACAGCGCTGGCACACAGCGCCGACTCCATCCGGTTCTTATCCTCGATGATGGGGATCAGCCAGCGTAAAAACAGCGGTATGACGATCCGGTTTGCAAACCAGGTTCCGCTGTGGCCTGCGCCAATGTTGGACATGCACACGATGCGACGGACTCCATGGTCTTGCATGGTGGCCAAAACGAGCCGGACCGAATCAGAGACGAGTGAGGTCGGCCTGCCATCCCCTTTTCCGCCAATACCCAGGCAGTGGATGACGGCATCGGCCCCCTGTATACAGCGCTCAACGTCGGTAACCGAGATTGGGCTGCCACCGATCACCCGCAAGCTCGTGTGTCGCAGTGTCACGCTGCCCGGGTCACGCGCCAAAGCGATGACCTCATGGCCCTGTGCGAGCGCCTGCCTGACGACAAGCCCACCCGTGAGGCCTGTGGCACCGAAAACGGCTATTCGGGACATGGCCGCTACCACCTTTCCACGGATGGACGCAGATCCAGCTCGAAAGTCCATGCATCGCGAGGCTGGCTGTGCAACCACCAGTAGGCCTCTGCGATATGGTCCGGGTTCAGGATGCCATCGAGTCCGACCTCAGCCACGCGCTGAGCAAAATTCGAACGTGCGAAGGCGGTGTCGATGAGGCCGTCGATGATGACATGCGCTACATGCAAGCCTTGTGGACCGAACTCCCTCGCCATCGACTGGGCCAGTGCCCGCAGCGCCGCCTTGCCCCCCGCAAAGGCGGCAAAGCCGGCAGCACCCCGCAGACTGGCTGTAGCGCCAGTAAAAAGGATGGTCCCCCGCCCGCGAGGCAGCATCACACGGGCAGCCTCACGACCCACCAGAAAGCCCGCCAAGGCACACATTTCCCAGACCTTGAAGTACTTCTGAGCCGTGGTCTCCAGGATTGGGAATCGGACATTGCCGCCTACGTTGAACACCACCACCTCAATGTGGCCGACTTCCGCTTCGATGTGCTGGAGGAATTTGATCACCTCGTCCTCGCGTCGTGCATCCAGTCCGAACGCGAGAGCCCGACCGCCTTGGGCTGTGATTTGGTCGACCAGCGGTTTCAAGGCTGCCTCAGTGCGCCGCGCCACGCAGATGGTGTAGCCCTCCTTGGCGAAGCGCCGGGCCACCGCTGAACCCGTGGCGTCACCAGCGCCGATCACACAACAGACTCCGTGTCCGGACATGGGGTTCTCCTTGGTCAAAGCATCATGCCCGGGCAGTGGGTCGGGCCGAGACCTGTCCAAACCACCTCGACAAGTGGGTCATTTCTGGCGGGATGCGCAAGCCCACCGCTTTGCCCAGGACGCAGGCGCACTGGGCAACGATGTCGGCCAGGGTGTAGTCCTCCCCAGCGATGTGGCTGCGCTCAGCCAACTCGCCATCCAGCCAGGCCATGGTCTGTAGCGCCCGATTGTGCGCCCATCTGGCAACTTCGGGCACCTGCTCAACGCGCCCGCGGTAGAAGTCACCGCTGTGCACAAATGCCAGCCCGATCGCCTGCGATAGTTCGTGGTCCATGCGCAGCGTCCACATCTCGATGTGGGCCGAGGCCTGAGGTGTTGGCCCCATCAATGGTGGCTGCGGGTGCAAGGCCTCCAAATAACGACAAATCGCCAAGGACTCGGCAATGCAGCTGCCATCGTCGAGTTCAAGCACGGGCAGTTTGCCCAGTGGATTGAGCCGAAGAAAGTCCGGCATGGCATTGGCTCCACCCGCGGCATTCACCTCACGTCGCTCGATCGAAATGCCTTTTTCAGCCATAAAGATTCGAACGCGGCGCGGGTGCATACCTGGGGTAAGGTCGTGAAGAATCATGGCTATATCTCCTGTGAAAGTTAGGGATGTTTCATGGCCCGAATTACGCGTTCAGCTACTTCATTCGCAAGTTCCGGAATCGGAATGAGCGCATCCGGAACGCGTCCGCTTCGCAAGGTGGCTGCGCCGTGGACAGCACTCCATGCAAATAGCGCGTCACGCTCACTCGGCGGTGTCGGAACAAGACCTTTCAAGTACAACCCCAACAAAGCCGCGGGAAGATACTCGTAGCTGTCGGGTTTGCCGTGTGAATCGATCGTTTGCCGATACGCCGCAGCCTGTGCGCCAAAGATCAGCCGCCACACGGCAGGCTCGTCATCTGCAAATTGCAGATAGGCATGTGCTAGGCGGCTTAGACGGAGCCGAGCCTCTTCAGCGTCCGATGGCGGGACCGTGATATCAAAAGCAGAAGCAAACCGCTGTCTAAGACGGTTGAACCCAATACGGGCAACTTCAAATAACAGACCCTCACGGCTGTCGAAATGGCGATAGGCGGCCGCTGCCGTGACGCCTAGGCTAGCAGCGAGCTGTCGCAACGACAGCCCCTCTATGTCCGGAGCTGACAGCGCTGCATCAATCAGTTCGTGCCGAAGATTGCCGTGGTGAAAGCTTCGCGTTCGGGTTTTTGCTGTACTTCGATAAGAAGCGGCCCTAGGTATTTCGTTATTGAGCATAAGGTAATGTTATCGCTGTTTACATTAATGGGCAATGCCGCCATAATCTGCCTGACATATCACTAAAGAGTCCTGAATTCACACACCATGGCATCCGAGGAAGTGACCCCAATAAAAAATAGAGCTACAGGAGCCATGGCGTCACTGCTACCGCCTGCGAAGAAAGTATCGACCTGTGTCGGCGCACTCGCCGTTCGTGACTCAGGGCCGGCAGAACCTCAGGGCCAAACTATCGTCCTGTGGCCTTCGATCCTCGCTGACTACAGGATTTACCGCCCCCAGATTGAAGTCTGGCGTGACAGGCACCGAATCATCGCCATTGACGGGCCAGGTCACGGTGAGAGTGGTCGTTCCCCGGCAGCGTTCTCAATGCATGAATGCGGCCAAGCACTGGGACAGGTGCTTGATTCATTGACGATCACTGAACCTGTGGTGGTGGTTGGAACATCCTGGGGTGGTCTGGTCGCAGGGGAATTTGCGCTGGCATACCCTAGGCGAACACTAGCCGTAGTCATGCTCAACACCCCTGTTATCAAAGCACCCGATCGCCCCAGTTTTGGCGATAAATTCGTGGTCTGGGGTGCACGCTGGATCCATTCAATGGCGATCTATAGAAACGGCGTTGCGAAGGCTTTCTTCCTGCCCACCACCATTGAACATCACGGTATCGTACAAGAGGATTTTCACCACCATCTGCGTCAGGCCGATGGTGCAGCACTATCACAGGCGGTTCGATCTGTTCTTATTGAGCGCGAGCCCCTCGCGCATCGTATGAACGGGATCAAGGCTCCCACACTCTTCGTGGCTGGTCGCCAAGATTCGATGTACCCCGTTGACGCTCTCAAGAGTGCAGCTCAAGCTTTGCCAAATGGTCATTTCGAGGTGCTCGACACAGCTCATATTTCGGTCGTCGATGACCCAGACGCTGTAACCTCACTTATCGACAATTTTTTGCAAGAACTCAGTCACTAATCAAAAGTGAAAAGGATCTACCATGCGCCTTACCCACCGTCTGCTTCGCAATGTGCATCTGGCCACAACACCAATTCTGGGCGTCTTCGTATACGCCAGTCCACTTCGCGACAATGCGGCATTCGTCGCCATCGTTCAGTGGGGTGTTTTTCCACTAGTGGCTGGTGCTGGCCTAGTAATGTGGATCCGCCCCCGGCTGGCTAAGCGCACAGAGACAAGGGCTTTATGAAGCGCCGGAAGATCCTCATAAACTGCCTGACCCTCACAGGTGGATCAGTCGGTCTTTGCTTCGTAGGAGTACCTGCGGGTGCAATAGCAACAGGTGATCAAGCCCATCGTGTCGTTGAGCTTGGCCTTCTGATGTCGATCGGCAAAGGCTTATCTCGACGCGTCTGTATCTGCCTCAAATAGCCAATACGTTACAGCCAGTACCCTTAGTTGCCTTCTCCCACGGTCTGGGAGGTTCGCGATTTGGCTACCAGTACCTAGCAACCTATTTGGCTGATGCAGCAAGGCACCCCTTATCGACCATTTCATGAGCTAGTTTACGCTGCGGAAGAACATGACTTTTTCCAGAGCGAGGCAAAGGTAGGCCCTGCCCGCGACCAGGACCTCACAAAATGTGGGTCTGCGAAACCTGACTTAACTACTTTTTTACTACTGGGCAGAAAAAATCTGCTGACCCACTGATTTTCAATGAGAGTCGGAATCGGTTGAAGCCGTCGTGGGCAGGGGGTGACCCTTCGTTGTTGCCAGGGTGTAAGGCTTGCTCATGATCACCAAACGTCGGGTAACCCGACACTTCTGGGGCAGGGGGTGGGTAGGGGGGCTTCAGCGGTCAAAAAATCTCAAGCGGATTTCGTTGCCAATAATTGATGCAAATGACGCCCCAGTTCTTCGTACTCCGGGGCTGGAGCGCGGTCGCTAACCGCGCCGATTAAGCTTTCTAGCGACTCTTTGTTTGGCTTAATTGCCCCGATAAAAAGAACGGCAGTGTCCTTCATAACAATCACGGTCGGAAACGTCTCAATCTCGGGGCTACCTGGTAGCTCTTCAAAGTGATCAAGGTCTACCCAGGTGACTCTGCAGCCGTGAGATTCCTTGACCGTCGTTTTGAAATTACGACAGACCGTGCACCAATCCGCGCAAACAATCAGCACACTTGCTTCGAGATTCAACCTTTGGGCCCAATGAAAATTCTCACCAACGCAGCGCCACGGGCGCAATCAGGCGCCCAATAAGCCCGGTTAGAAATATCCCGAGCGTGTACCAGATGGCGACGAAGGTGGGCGAGGACTCTGGGCAGGCCAAGGCATAACCTATTGCGCCTAGCCCTCCTGCCAAGAATCCGCTGGCCCAGCCGGCCAGCTTGAGTCGTGTGGGTGCAAATGTTCTAAGTACAAGGAGTATTCCAAGCAATGCCGGCAAGGAAAACGCCATGAGTGTCCATGAGCATGATGTCCATGTTTGACCAAGCACAGCGGCACTCTTTTCGTTGCCGGGTGCAAGCGCAAAATATACAAGCCCAACAAGCAGCATGCCCCCCACCACGGCCAAGAGCAGCCTGCCGGGTCGAGCTAGCCCCGAGACCGGTTTGGCGAGGGCCGCCGTGAGCAGCCCTGCAGCTAGGGCCAGAGCCAAGGCATAGCCAAGCTTGACCCAGGTGACGGGCTGCTGAAAGCTCTCAACAGATAAAAGGCCAAGAAGGCTTGCCGACAGCAAGACACTTGCCAGAAGCCCCACCACCGAGGCTGGGATGAGTCGCCTGGGCACGGCAAAGGTTGTTGCGGGGCCAGCCCCGCGGGATATAACCAAAATCAGCTGGTTTGTGTCCATCGTAACTACTCCTTCACCAATTCAGAGAGCCGCTTGAGCCCTCGGTGCACCAATACTTTGATTGACGATTCCGATAGACCAGTGCGCGTTGACGCCTCTGCAATCGACAACCCCTCTAGCTTTGTAAGTTCAATGGCCTGCCGCTGCGGCGAGGGAAGCGCCTGTAAGAGCAGGGAAAGATCGCGAGCAGCATGTGCATCGGCTTGCTCCTCAGCCACAGGCAAGGCATCGAGATCGTCCACATCATCGTGCAGACTCTCTCTGCGACCACGGCGACGCCAGAGATCCACGAGCTTATGCCTTGCAATGGCCAGAAGCCAAGCGGTAACCGGGTAGTTCGAATCGTAGGTTTCACGCTGCAAGTGCACTGCAAGTAATGTCTCCTGAACCAGATCCTCTACATCGTTGGTAAAAAAGGGCATGCGCCTTCGAAAATACCCCCGGAGCTGCCCCGCCATTAAGAGAAGAGACTCGGCATAGGCCTGCTCGTCACCGGACTGCGCTGCAAGCCAAAGGGGCTTGAGCCGGATTTCGGTGCCGTGGGGCCCGCTCTCTTGGGTTAGTTCGCTTGGAAGAGCCATTTGGTTACACGCTAGCCGAAATTAAAAAATGTCGATTCCCCTGTAACCAAAACGTGGGTCACAGCGAACTTACAACCGGTAGGCAAATGCCACCCCCCTCTGAACCCTCACGTGGAGAACGACATGAATCAGCTCAATTTTAATTCCGGTATCAAGACTGCGCTCGCGGCTGGCCTGCTTGCCATAAGCACATGGGCAAACGCCATAGAACTAAAGCCTTTTAGCCAATCGGAGCTAAGCGCAGTTCAGCAACAAGGCAGGCCGGTGGTCGTGCACTTCCATGCTGATTGGTGCTCAACCTGTGTCGCCCAGGCAAAATCACTTGAGGCATTGAAGGCAGACCCTCAACTGAAGTCCGTGACCGTTCTGATTGCCGATTACGACAAGGAAAAGGAACTCCGCAAGACCATGAAGATTCGCTCGCAGTCGGTCATGGTGGTCTTCAAAGGCCCTCAGGAGGTCACCCGTCTGGCTGGGCAGACCCAGGCAGCTGACATCAAAGCCGCATTTCTCAAGGCACTCTGATGTCGGCCGCTCGCGCGTGTCTTAGCTGGGAGGATGTGCGTGCGCTCATCACCCAGCTGACCAAACCCAAGGCATCCCTCTAGTCGCATGCCTAGCCCCACTGAACTTGGCCTCGCATGGGTGGCGGGCAGCCTCACCACGCTTAACCCTTGCGTTTTCCCGCTGCTTCCAGTGGTTCTTGGTGGTGCACTGCAGGCTAACCGGTGGGCGCCAGTTGCCATGGGCGCTGGCATGGTCGCCATGTTTGCGATGCTCGGCCTTCTGGTTGGTGTGGCGGGAGAGGCGCTCGGCATTGATACCGACGTCATTCGCCTTGTGGGGGCCTGGCTGCTGATTGGTTTCGGCTTGGTGATGCTGATCCCCACACTGAATGCAGGTTTCACTCGACTGATATCGCCATTAGCCAGTGGGGCATACTCGGCCACTACCCGGGTCGACAGTGGTTCCTTAGTAGGAGCCTTTGCAACCGGCAGTCTATTGGGAATGGTCTGGAGCCCCTGCTCAGGGCCCATGCTTGCGAGTGCGCTCACCATGGTTGCGACTGAAGGAGGTGCTGCACGCGGTACTCTGATACTGGGTATGTTCGGACTCGGAGCAGCCTCGATACTTGTCGCTGCGGCCTATGCCTCGCGCACAGGATTTGGAAAGGTACGTGGCTGGGTGCTAACCCACATGGAGAATGTAAAGAAAGGGTTCGGTCTTTTCGTGTTGTTGCTTGGAGTCGCAATCTTGACCGGCGGCGATAAGTGGCTAGAGGCAAAATTGGTGAATGTTTTACCTGAAGGGTGGATCAACCTCACGACGCGGTTTTGACGGAATCGTTGAGCAGGTATTTTTTGGCAAAAATTACTTCGGTTGAGAGAGGTCGGAGATTGGATTCCAAAAAGGGAAGTGCTCACGGAATGTATGATTTGTTTTTCTTCTAGACCATCAGCCAAAGCAGGTAGTTGTGCAAGATGCGGGCTATATCGCGTTGGAGCTTGCCTGTGTCTTAAGCAGTCTTGGATCCGGCGTTCATGTTGTCTACCGTGGAGAAAAGATCCTCCGTGGGTTTGACGCTGAGGTGCAAGACCCGTGAGTTGTCTGATCTGCCAGGGCGACCAGTGGATCTCATACCCGAACATGAGCTCAATCGGTATTTGGGAGATGCCATCTTGGAAGAAGCGATTGAACTGTGACGAAGTCTTGGCTAGCTTATGCTCAGCATATTTGGTTCAATCCATACGGCGGTATCATGAAATACGGCGCCGCCGTTAGGCCACCCCGGAGTACTGCTGGTGATTGCGTTGACACCCAGTCTATTTTCAAAGGCCTGGTTAGGCCAGATGCCTTCGATGACAATAACCCCGCGCTGTTGCCCATCTTGCGGCCTGATGTGAACGGTGACCGATCCTTTGTCATTACCAACTCGGGCCTGATCGCCGTTCTGAAGCCCTAAGATCACGCAATCTTCAGGATGAATAAGGGCGGTAGGCCTTTTCTCACGGGAGACTGACCCCGGCGTTTCCGTAAATGTTGAGTTTAAGAATGCTCTTGCCGGGGCCGTCACAAGGCGAAACGGCTTATTTTTGCTCGCGTTATCGATGACATCGAAATGGTCAGGAAACACAGGCATTTCCTTCCAGCGGCCTCCAAACTTTTTCCAGTCAGCCTTGAAGTGAAATTTTCGGTCAGGGGTCTCAAAGCCATCAAGAAAATGTGCTTTTTCAAAGCTTAGGGCGCAGTCCTGGCCCCCGGCTTCGAGGTTTTTCCGTGCATCCCATAGATTCGATGCCCGCAGTGTTTCATCAATAATCTCCCAGGCTGTCATGCGATTGGCACGGTGATTCACGCCAAGACGGTTCGCAATCTCGGAGACGACGTAATGATTCTCTTTAGATTCCGCATAGGGCTCTATGATACGTTTTGCCACCTGTAAGTAGGTATGACCGCTTGCCATGTAGACATCATCATGCTCAAGAAACGTTGTAGCGGGTAGCACGATGTCGGCGAATGCTGCCGTTTCAGTAAGAAATTGCTCGTGCACACACAGAAACAGATTGTCGCGAGCTAGACCTTTGTGCACAAGATTGAGATCGGGGCAGACCACGGCAGGGTTAGTACTTTGCACGATCATGGCAGTAACAGGAGGCCCGCCCTTTAGCGCATTAGGGTCTGCGCTAAGAATTGGGCCAAGCCTGGACTGGTCAAGCTCGCGAATAGAGGTGTCGACCAAATCCAGACCTTCGATTAAAGTCTTATTGACACTATAGATTTCTGTTTGCCCGTATAGAGCACCCCCTCCCTTCACCTTCCAGGCTCCGGTCACAGCAGGAAGGCAGGTGACAGCATGCATGTTCACCGCGCCATTCCGAGATCGTGAGAAGCCATGGTGGCACCGGATGTAGGAGTGCTTTGTCGCGCCATAGAGCCGTGCGAATGCATTAATCTGCTCTGCAGGAATTCCAGTAATTGTTTCAGCCCACGCGGGGCTTCGAGTCGATACGTGTTGGGCAAGATCTTCCGGAGCGTCTGTGTACCGATAAAGATAGTCCCAGTCGGCGAAGCCCTCCTTAAAGAGTACGTGCATGACAGCACATGCAAGCGCCCCATCTGTGCCAGGGCGCACAGGCAGGTGCATATCGGCCTGCAAGGCAGTACCTGTTCGGTATGGATCTATTACAACGAGTTTTGCGCCTCGTTTTTTGGCGGCCGCAGCATGTGCCATGACATTGACCTGCGTATTGACCGGGTTTCCTCCCCAGATCACCACGAGGTCGGCGTGGAGATCGACCTCTCGCATATCAACCCCGCGTTTGGCCCCGGTCCCTGCGATCCAACCGTTATCCGCAAGCGTCACACAGATCGTTGAAAACCATCGAGAATAATGAAGCGCGTGGCGCAGGCGGTTAATACCATCTCGTTGTACGAGGCCCATGGTGCCCGCATAAAAGTATGGCCATATGGTCTCTGGGCCGTATTGGGAAGCTTTTTTCTGAAACTGTTCTGCGACGGTATCGAGAGCCTCTTCCCAGCTAATTCGAGAGAACTGTTTCGAACCCTTGGGTCCCGAGCGTTTCAAAGGGTGCTGCAGGCGGTCGGGGTGGTGGACCCGCTCGGCGTAGCGGGCTACCTTTTCGCAAATAATGCCGTTGGTGTAGGAATTACGTCGCGACCCGCGAACCCGACCTATGGTTCTTGCGTCTTTAATCTCGACATCAAGCGCGCAGGTACTCGTACAATCGTGGGGGCAGACCGAGGGCGCAGAGACGATCATTTCATTTCTTCAGTCTTGCATTCTGAGGGAACATATGTCGCTGCGCTTCTTCGTCATTTTCTGTCTTAAACGTATGTTTCGTTCTTAGAGCTTCTGCTCTGGCTGCAGCGGGTCTCTGATTGACCTCATCTAATAGTCTTTTGATGTTAGGGTAGGTCGACCAAGTCGAATCGCCTGTGCCTAATACATAAGGTAGAAGACGCGCCCATCCCCAGAAGGCCATATCGACAATCGAATAGTCATTTCCAAGCATATACCTTGAATTTTTCAAATGATCGTCGATGATCTTCCAGTGTCGATTGGCTTCGAAGTCGTAGCGGTTTAATGCATATTCCTTGGGTTCGGGCGCTGCGTAGCGGAAATGCACGGACTGCCCAGAAAATGGACCAATACCCGACGCAATGAACATAAGCCAGGAGAGCATGACGCCCCTTTCGTTGCTGGCCATATCTTGTGGGGCAAATCGCTTTTCACGGTCGGCTAAGTAAAGCAAAATCGCGTTGCTATCAAATACCCGAAGGCCGTCCTCGATAATGACGGGCACCTTTTTGTTTGGGTTTATTTTTTCGAAAGCGGCGGTGTGCTGATCTCCCTTTCGCGTGTCGATTGGAATGGGTTCATAGGCTAGGCCGAGTTCCTCAAGTAGCAGCGCTACTTTCATGGGGTTAGGTGCAGCGTTGTAATAAAACTTAATCATGGCGAGCCTACTT
This sequence comes from Betaproteobacteria bacterium, assembly GCA_016868305.1. GTDB lineage: Bacteria > Pseudomonadota > Gammaproteobacteria > Burkholderiales > Burkholderiaceae_A > Hahnella. The sequence continues at coordinate 12,698 of VGHK01000044.1, forward strand.
TCTACTTTCAGTGCGAAGGGGAATCCGGATTCATTGTATCGGGCATTATGGCTCCGGTGCTGAGAATAGTCGCGAGACCCAGGAGCGTAAAGATTACCGCCGGAAGGCCATGGTTTAGAAGGGTTGCGACCAGAATGCCCTGAATAAGGGGAATCGGACGCTTAAACCTGCTCGCTAATATGAAGGCGAGCAACTTGGGTTTCGTCGTCGACCTCGGCCAGGGCAATCACCCCCGTAGAGACCAGAAGAGCCTCCATTACATAGCTGCGCCACCCTTTGATTGGCAGGAAACTTGGGAAGATAATGATAAACAACGTTGTCTTTGGCAAAAGCGAGTTGGGGTATCAGCACAAAAAGGCTTTAGCAGCCCGACTACTAGCAGCTTGAGCCCACCGATAATGAATGGCACTGGCATGATCTACTTCCTCCTTCGCCACTCCCACGGCGGTGTTGGCGCTTGATCCACCCACAGGCCTCGCTTCTCACGTCGGGCAATATCTTCTGCTGCGGAGTACTGCAGGGCCTGCGCCCGGGGAAGGTTGATCACATACTGTCGGTAGACCCAGGCATAGCCCAGTCGCACCATCTCCAGGTTCACGTCCGTTTCGCCCAGCATGATGATGCCCACGGTGCGCTTATAGCGGTCGGTGTCTGTGACCTTGACCGTGACTTCCTTGCCAAATATCAGTTTGGATAAGGCCTCCTTGCTGCGATTGCCAAAAGGCTGCGCTCGCTCTGGTGCGTCTATGGCTGCTAGTCGAACGCGAACTTGCCGGTTTCCAGCCACCAACACCGTGGCGGTATCCCCGTCGGCGATGGCCACCACCCGGCCTGAGATCTCTTTAGCCCAAGCCGTGCAGCTCATTAGGATCGTTAGAAAAACGATCGCGGTTTGAGAGAGAATCGCCTGGATGGCAGAAGTCATTTGCGTCTGTAACGGTGTCTGGGAAGAAGACTTGAGAGAGTACCTTCAAAGATACCCTGTGTCTTCGATAGATGCGCTCAGGGCCAAAGAGCGTATCTGTAACAAGTGCCGCCAGTGCGAACCCTTGGTCGCTGCATTGATTGCTGAGGTGCTTTCAGACGCAAACGCGCCATCAAACAGAGGAGCGCATGATGCTTAAAGAATTTGTGACAGGGGAGATTTCCAGAGTCTCGTTTGATACGGCGTCTCGCCATCTTGAAGTCACATGGCGCAGTGGGAAGATATTGGCGTTCAGACCAGTGCCAGAGGAAGTGGTGCGAAGGCTCTGCGCTGCACCAAACCCAGCGACCTATCTTGAAGACCGCATTGCTGAGGAATACCCCAAGGTTCAGCCCAGCAAGGCCACTGCAAACGATTCGGCAAGGCAGAAATTAGATGACCTCTTCGGCGGGCCGCATGATTCTTGATGAGCGCGCAACAGAGAACTCATACCCGAACATGAGCTCAATCGATATTTGAGAGAGGCCATCTTGGAAAAAGCGATTGAGCTGTGACGAAGTCGTGGATAACGTTCCGCAACGTCACGGAAATCTAGGCATGCGTTACTTCAAACGTGGTCACCATCGGATGTGTCGCAACCTGCAATGGGAACTCTTCCAAGTACAGTGAAGTTGCTTCTTTTGGCGGGTACTCCCACCTGATTTGGTATGTCCTGACGGGCGAGAAGCCTGAAGCGGGATCGACTGCGCAGGGTACCCACGGAGGTCATAGCCATGGCGGTGGCCATACGAATAAGCAGTCCGGCATGAAGGTATTTCGCAATCCGACCGCAACCGGCCAATTGGTTGCCGTGTATAGCGGCCAGAAGCTTGAGGGCGTCGTGTCTCATCCCGGCGAGCGTTTTCATGTTCACTACATTGACGATGCACAGACTGTCTCAGGGCATGTAGATCAATACAATGTTCGACATGGGGCGACACTCTGGTTGCCTGTTCGATAGGGAGTTTGTATGCGCTACTTATTGCGCCGCAGCTTTGCTCTGTTGTTTTTGGGTTTTGGCCTAAGTGTAGCTAGCGCAGAACAGCGCTATGTACCGAAGGCAGTTAAGGTTACCGATAACGTCTACGCGATTGTGGGACCCTTGGGCCAGCGCAGTGAGGCCAATGCCGGGCTAAACGCAAACTACGGGTTTGTGGTGACCGCAAGCGGCGTGATCTTGATTGACAGTGGCGCAAGTACCCATAGTGCAGCCATGCTTGAACAGGCTGTTAAAGCTGTAACGAGCAAACCCATTAAATGGGTGCTCAACACGGGCTCGCAAGACCACCGCTGGCTGGGTAACGATCACTTTGCCAAGAAAGGCGTTGAAACTCATGCCATGGCGGGCACGATAAAGACTCAGCGGGCATCCTCTCAGCAGCAGTTGGATAATCTAAAGCGGTTTGTCGGTGGGCAACTGGCTGGCACGACACCGTTTTATGCAACAAAAACACATCAGCCTCCAGAGCAGGCGGTGGTAATTGATGCTGTTCGAATCCAGTGGATAGAGACCAATGCCCACTACCCGGGGGACACGATGATTTACCTTCCAGACGCTGCGGTCGTGTTCACGGGTGATCTGGTTTATGTC
>VGHK01000045.1 GCA_016868305.1 Betaproteobacteria bacterium
GAGGGCCATGTATTGGCCTTTGAAGGGGGCGTGGCCCTAGACCTTACCCCGATGAACCAGGTGCTTGCAGTGCACCAGGAAGACCTCATGGCCACGGTGCAGGCCGGAGTCACGCGTAACCAGCTCAACCAGGAGATTCGGCACACGGGCCTTTTCTTTCCTATCGACCCTGGCGCAGATGCCACCCTGGGAGGAATGACCGCCACCCGGGCCTCGGGTACCAATGCGGTGCGCTACGGAACGATGCGCGAGAACGTAATTAGTCTCACGGTCGTTACCGCGCAGGGTACGGTGCTGAAAACCGCCCAACGGGCACGAAAGTCTTCGGCTGGCTACGACCTCACCCGCATGTTCGTAGGTAGCGAGGGCACTCTGGGCATTATTACCGAGGTAACGGTGCGACTCTACCCACAGCCTGAAGCTATCTCAGGCGCGGTCTGCTCCTTTGCCTCGGTCACGCGGGCGGTTGAGACGGTTATCCAGACCATTCAAATGGGGGTGCCCATTGCCCGGGCAGAGATGCTCGATGCCCTGACCATTAAGGCCATCAATGCCCATAGCAAGACCAGTCTGAAAGAGCAGCCCATGCTCTTTTTGGAGTTTCATGGCAGCCCCAGCAGCGTGCAAGAGCAGGCAAAGACCGTACAAGAGATTGCCCACGACCATGGGGGCGAAGACTTCGTCTGGACCACCAACACCGAAGACCGCACCAAGCTCTGGGCCGCGCGCCACCATGCCTACTTCGCCTGCCTGCATCTGCGGCCAGGAGCACGGGCCTTCTCTACAGACGCCTGTGTGCCCTTATCGAAGCTTGCCCAGTGCATAGAAGAGACCATCGAAGATTTTTCAAAGTCTCCGCTGATTGCGCCGGTGTTTGGACATGTGGGCGATGGCAACTTCCACTGCGCAATTCTTGCCAACCCGGAAGACCCTGCCGAACTCGAAGAGGCCGAACGGCTAAACCAGCGCATCATGCGGCGCGCGATCGCTCTGGAGGGCACCTGTACCGGAGAGCACGGCGTGGGGCGGCACAAGATCGACCTGCTTCAAGAAGAACTCGGGGCCGAATCTGTCGCACTCATGCGGCAGATTAAAGAGGCATGGGACCCTGACAACATCATGAACCCGGGCAAGGTGGTCCATCCCACAGTACCACGATAAAACCGCTGCCCTAGTCTTTCTTTTCGCGAGCCTCAACATCAATCACAGAATCGTCGAAGTTTCTGTCCTTCTCACGTTCTGAACTGCGCGGCGGCCCTGGGCGCGCCGCCCCTCGGGGCGCTTGCCTGTCAGGTTGCGAATCGGGGCCCGTACGCGGTCTCTGTGATCCCCGCGCAGACCATTGCTGAAACTGGGTGCGCATCCGGGTCTGCCCCGTGGCCAGGTTGATCAGAAACAAGATGATCGACATGACAAAGGCGGCAAGCACACTCACCCAGTAGCCGCCAATCTGAAACCCGGTAACCACTTCGGCAACGCCCATGAGAATGAGGCCATTGAGCAGAGGAATCGCCAGGCCCAGGGTAAAGATGGCCAGTGGCAGTGTCAGCAGAAGCAGCAGCGGCTTAATAAAGGTATTGACTAGCGACAGCAGCAGGCTGCTAATTAATAGCGTCTCGAACTTGTCGAACCAGATGGTTTCGAAAAAAGAATCAATAATCCATAGCGCGAGTGTGGCGCTAATCCAGGTATATAGAAGCGGCAGCCAGCGCTGTATTAATGGCCACATTCGTTGGCTCCTGTTCCGGTGGCTCTTGCGCAGTCTGCTGGCTCGGTCACACCAGGCGCTCCGCCATTGCGGTGGATGGGTTCACCGGCTGCGCAGGTTCTGTCAGCCATTCGGGCTGGTACAAGCCCAGAGACATACGTTGCAGCCAGAATGCGCATGTCAGGGTTTTGGCATCGGTCACTTCGCCCGAGACAATCGCCTGAAAAAACGCCTCTTGGGGCATACGCACAAGCTCAAGGCACTCGCCCCGCTCTAAGGATGCCTCGCCTTCGGTAAGCGCCCGCGCCAGGAACAAATGAATCACCTCGGTGGAATAAGAGATTACGGGATGCATCTCTCCGAGGTAGGCCCAGTCGCGCGCGGTAAATCCTGTTTCCTCACGCAGTTCGCGCTGGGCAGTAACCAGCACCTCTTCGCCTGGCTCGAGCTTGCCCGCGGGAAACTCCAGAAAACTGCGATTCAGTGGATAACGCCACTGACGCTCCAACAGAAGACTGCCATCGTCAAACATGGGCACGATTGCTGCGGCACCGGGATGCAGGGTGTACTCACGAACCCCCACATGGCCATCGGCAGACCGTACCTGGTCTCTCTGGATACGCAGCAAAACACCCTCATAAACAGGGTCTCCCGAGAGCCGCTGCTCATTGAGCCAGAGGGCTGGCTCATCAGAACGCAGCAACGGACGATGGTCAGCAGTCATGCACTGGGTCGCCGCCTGAGAAACCGCCAGACATAACCAGGGTAGGCCATGAGCACAAAAAGCAGGGCCGTGATGGAATAGAAATTCCAAGTCTGGCTCTGCACCCGGCCAACGCTTGCCTCTAGGATCCAGCCAAAGCCCAGTAGAAGACCGTAGCTCACCAGCATTTCAACAACACGAAACCAGAACGGCTTGGCGGTCTTGCCGAAAACGAAGAAACGCTTTTCGGTCAGGAAAGGCCAATTGGCGAGAACAAACCCCACCAGCAGCCAGAGCAATGCCGCCGCAGAGACATTCATGCCGCCAGAGACGCCTTTACTGCGTAGACACAATAAGTCATAAGGGGCCCGGGCAGAATGCCCAGTGCAAGCACGGCAAGACCGTTTACCGACAGTACCGAACTCTGCACAGGACACAGTGCCGCTGCGGCTGCACCCGATGCGCCGACAAGGGCCTCGGCCTCGCCCGACGAAGACTCACCCGAGGCCTCAGGCGCTGTATCGGGGTCTGACTCTGCGGGAGTATCAAAAAACATGAACTTGACCATGCGCAGATAGTAAAAGGCGCCGATGAGCGAAGCCATTACGGCAAATACGGCAAGACCCACATAGCCCGCGGCCACCGCAGACTCCAGCACCGCCAGCTTGGCATAAAAGCCCGCGGTGGGGGGGATGCCCGCCAGCGAAAAGACAAGCACCAGCATCACCCAGGCAAGAATAGGCCGCGACTGCGACAGGCCTTTAAGATCGTCTAAGGATGCGAACTCATAGCCCTGGCGGCTTGCCAGCAGTAACACGCCAAAACTGCCCAGGGTGGTCAGGGCATAGATAAAGACATAAAACAAGGAAGAGGCATAGGCATCGACCGCACCGCCAGCCTGATCAGCAACAACGCCTGAGGCGATCGCCAGCAGCATAAAGCCCATATGGGCAATGGTGGAGTAGGCAAGGATGCGCTTGAGGTCGGTCTGCACCAGAGCCACAAAATTACCCACCACCAGCGACAAGACACACAAGACCAGAAGCATCTGCTGCCAGTCTGCCGCAACACCAAGGAGCCCAGAGACAAGAAGCCGAATGGTGATGGCGAAGGCGGCAAACTTTGGTGCGGCACCGATTAGCAGCGTGGTGGCCGTGGGTGCCCCCTGATAGACGTCGGGCACCCACATATGAAACGGAACCACACCGAGCTTAAAGGCAAGACCGGCCACCAGAAACACCGTGCCAAAGACCATGACCAGTCGCTCCGCGCCTCCGCTGGAGACCTTATCGGAGATGGTGGCGAGATCCAGCGAGCCCGTGGCACCGTAGATCATCGACATGCCATAGAGCAAGAATCCCGAGGCCAGGGCCCCGAGTACAAAGTATTTCATGGCAGCCTCAACCGACACCACACTGTCACGACGAAGGGCAACCGCAGAGTACAGGGCCAGAGACAGCAGTTCGATGCCCAGATAGATAGTGAGCAGATGATTACCCGAGATCATGACGAACTGGCCGAGTGCTGCAAAAAGCGCAAACAAATGAAACTCGCCAAAGCCCATGCGCTGCTGCTGCAGATACTCCCGGGAATAGACCAGGCAGCCGGCCGTGGCAAAGGCTGCCCCCGACTTCAAGAGGGCCCCCATCGGGTCGATTACCGTAAGCCCATTCATGCCCACGGTGGGTACAAGACTTGCCGAGGCCACTGCCTGCCAGATACCGACAACAACAAGGCCGACCACGGTGATCAGGTGCATCAGGCGCGTGGCCTGGGACCGGCTAAAAACCTCGATAAGCAGCACGACAGACAGAAGCACCAGCAGCGTAATCTCCGGCGCAATCGTATGCAGGTTTAAATCGGCGAAGGTAGTGGGTGCAGACATGGTAGGGACCCGGTTATAGGGGTAGCTTCGAGACAGACATATGCCGAAGCAGCCCGTCGACAGATACCGTCATGAGGTCGGTAAACAAGGCTGGCCACAGGCCCATGAGCATGACAAAAAAGGCAAGCACCATGAGCAGCCAGAACTCCCGGTCGTTGGTATCTTTCAGGGCATTTACGTGGTCATTGGCCACCTCACCAAAGATCACCCGCTTGACCATCCAGAGCGTATAGGCAGCGCCAAAGATAAGCGTTGTGGCAGCCAGGAGCCCGATCCAGAAGTCAAACTTAACCGCTGCAAGAATCACCATAAACTCGCCCACAAAGCCGCTGGTGGCGGGCAGGCCGGCGTTGGCCATGGCAAACAGCACAAACAGGGTAGAGAACTTGGGCATGCGGTTCACTACGCCACCATAGTCGGCAATCTGGCGGGTATGCATGCGGTCGTAGAGCACACCGATACACATAAACATGGCGCCCGAGACAAAGCCATGGGAGACCATCTGCACAATCGCGCCCTGCACGCCTAAGGGGCTAAATAAAAAGAACCCAAGCGTAACGAACCCCATGTGGGCCACCGAAGAATAGGCAACCAGCTTTTTCATGTCCTGCTGCACCAGCGCCACCAGCCCGATATAGACCACGGCCACCAGAGACAGAGAGATCATGAGCCAGGCGAGCTCCTGAGAGGCATCCGGGGCAATCGGCATGGAGAACCGCAGAAAGCCATAGGCACCGAGCTTCAGCATGATGGCGGCCAGAACCACCGAGCCACCAGTGGGGGCTTCCACGTGGGCATCGGGCAGCCAGGTGTGCACCGGCCACATAGGAACCTTGACAGCAAATGCCATAAGAAAGGCGAGAAACAAAAGAATCTGGGCATCAAGGGGGAGCGGTAAGGCGTGCCAGGCAAGTACCTCGAAACTACCCGAGGCGGTGTAGAGGTAGAGAATGGCGACCAGAGTAAGAAGCGACCCGAGCAGGGTGTAGAGAAAAAACTTAAACGCCGCATAGACCCGACGCGGCCCGCCCCAGATGCCAATAATCAGGTACATGGGAATCAGGGTGGCCTCAAAAAAGACATAGAAGAGCAGGCCGTCCAAGGCGGAGAAGACACCGACCATCAGGCCAGACAGGATGAGGAAACTTCCCATGTACTGGGCGACCCGGTCTTGAATCGACTCCCAGCCGGCAAGAATGACGATGATGGTGATGAGCGCAGTAAGGGGAATAAACCAGACTGACAGGCCGTCTACGGCCAGCAGATATTGGATATTGAACCGGTCGATCCAGACCAGACGCTCGGCAAACTGAAACCCGGCATGGCTGGCATCAAACCCGAAGATAAGCGGAAGGGTTACCAGCAGGCTGAGAACACTGCCCCCAAAGGCCAGCTTTTTCAGCCTGAGCATCTCCGCCGCAGACTGCAGGTTACGACCGTAAATAACTACCGCGATGCCCGCCAAGATAGGTAGCCAGATGGATAAAGAAAGCCAGGGCACCGTTGCCGCAAGCAGTAAAGAGGAGGAAGGTTCTGTCATAGTGGGTGACGTCGGGCCGCTACGAGGCTGGGGTTGCCGGCATGGGCATAGGCGCAAACCACCAGAGAAGAAGCGCTACTCCTAAGATCATGGCAATGGCGTAGTGATACAAGAAACCGGTCTGTCCGAGCCGCAGGATGCCAGCCAAGGTTGCAACCATGCGGGCCGACCCATTTACCATGAAGCTGTCGATCACGCCCTGGTCGGCCTTTTGCCAGAGACCCTGGCCAAGACGCCGGGCGCCCCCTGCGAAAAAGAACTCATTAAACCGGTCGAGGTAGTACTTCTCTAGGAGCAGGCGGTGTACCGCCGAAAAGGTTTCTTGAATGCGCTGCGGGACGACGGGGGCCACGATATAAAAGAGGTAGGCGGCGGCCAACCCCGCAAGGGCCAGCCAGAACGGCCAGGTCTGCACCGCATGCAGCGCCAAGGCCCAGGCCCCATGGTAATGGCCAGCCAGCACCGCCATGGCGGGGTGGGCCTCAGAGACAAAGATCACATTATTAAAAAAGTCACCAAAGAGCATCGGGCCTATGGCAAGCCCTCCGAGAATCACCGACGGCACGGCCAGAAAGATCAGCGGGCCGGTAACCACCCACGGAGACTCGTGGGGCTCATGATGGCCGTGGCCATGCCCGCTATACGCCCCGGCCTGCCCCCAGCGTGGCTTGCCGTGAAAGACCAGAAAGAACATGCGAAAGCTGTAGAAGGCCGTAACGAACACCCCCACCAGCAGCATCACGTAGACCACGGCTGCCGGCATGAGGGTAGAGGCACGAGCGGCCTCGATAATCATGTCCTTGGAATAAAAACCCGAGAATAATGGCGCACCGATAAGGGCCAGGGAGCCCAAGAGAGACACGGTGTAGGTAATGGGCATCTTCTTCCAGAGCCCGCCCATGTGGCGCATGTCTTGTTCATGGTGCATGCCGATAATCACCGAGCCCGCAGCCAGGAAAAGCAAGGCCTTGAAGAAGGCATGGGTGACCAGGTGAAAGATCGCTACCGAATAGGCCGATGCCCCCAGGGCAACCGTCATATAGCCGAGCTGCGAGAGCGTGGAATAGGCCACGACCCGCTTGATATCGTTTTGTACGATGCCCAGAAAGCCCATAAAGAGGGCAGTGATCGCACCGATGACCATGACCACCATAAGGGCGGTATCACTGAGTTCGAACAACGGTGACATACGGGCCACCATAAAGATGCCTGCCGTTACCATGGTGGCCGCGTGAATCAGGGCCGAGATGGGAGTGGGCCCTTCCATGGAATCGGGCAGCCAGACATGCAAGGGAAACTGCGCCGACTTGCCCATGGCCCCGATAAATAAGCAGATACAGGCAACCGTCAGTAAGGACCAGTCTTGGCCGGGAATAAGTGAGATGGTCTGGGTGGCGTGTGCCTCGCGGGCGGTAAATACCTCGGAATAGTTGAGGCTGCCGGCATAGGCCAGAAGCAGGCCAATGCCCAGGATAAAGCCGAAGTCTCCCACCCGGTTGACCAGAAAGGCCTTGAGGTTGGCATGAATGGCTGTGGGTTTTTTGTACCAAAAGCCAATCAGCAGGTAAGAGACAAGACCAACCGCCTCCCAACCAAAAAAGAGCTGCAGGAAGTTGTTGCTCATCACGAGCATGAGCATGCTGAAGGTAAAAAGCGAAATGTAGCTAAAGAAGCGTTGGTAGCCGGCGTCTTCTTCCATGTACCCAATGGTGTAGACATGCACGGCCAAGGACACCGAGGTAACCACCACCATCATGGTGGCCGTGAGCGTGTCGATAAGAAAGCCAACTTCAAACTTCAGCCCCCCAATGGTGGCCCAGTTGTACACGGCGCCGTTAAAGACACCCCCCTGCAGCACATCGAAGAAGACCACCAGAGAAGCAATAAGAGAGACGGCAACCCCGGCGATGGTGACCCGATGGCTATTGACCCTGCCAAGCCGGTGCCCAAAAAGACCCGCTGCAATGGCCCCAACCAAAGGCGCCAAGGCAGCAATAAGATAGACCGTAACCATCAATCAGCCCTTTAATGAGTCCAGCCGCTCGACCTCAACGGTCTTGAGGTTTCGGAACAAGACCACCAGGATGGCAAGTCCAATTGCGGACTCTGCCGCGGCCACGGTGAGAATGAAAAAGACAAAGACCTGTCCGGCGAGGTTACCCAGATAGTGCGAGAAGGCGATGAAGTTCAGGTTCACGGCAAGCAGCATCAGCTCGATTGCCATGAGCAGAACGATCAGGTTCTTGCGATTCATGAAGATACCGATCACGCTTAGGGCAAATAAGATCGAACCCAGAATAAGGTGATGCGCCAGTGTAATCATGCGTCTTTGGCCTTTGAGGCAGGCTTGGGAAACGAGACCATACGCAGGCGGTCTTGGGCCCGCACCCGAACCTGAGCTGCCGGGTCTTGACCTTTGGCGTCTTTGCGCTTGCGCAGCGTGAGCGCGATCGCCGCCACCATGGCCAGCAGCAGCAGCACCGCAGCAATCTGAAAGGCAAAAAAGTATTCGGTGTAGAGCACCATACCCAGCGCCCTGGTGTTGCTTGGCTCGGTGATCTCGGGCACGGCGGTCTCGGGCACCTTAAAGCTGCGCAGCAGCACAGCAGACATCTCAAAGATGATCAGAATGCCCACGGGCAGGGCCACCTTCAGGTTAGACCAGAAGCCCTGCCGCAGGCGGGCAAGGTCGAAGTCGATCATCATGACCACAAATAAGAAAAGCACCATGACCGCGCCGACGTAGACAAGCACCAGGGCAATGGCCAGAAACTCGGCCTTGAGCAGCAGCCAGATTGCCGCAGCAGTAAAAAAGGACAGCACCAGGTAGAGCGCCGCATGTACCGGGTTACGGGCGGTAATGACCTTCACCGCGGCAAACACCAAGATAGCGGCGAAGATATAAAAGAGACTGGAAGTGGCTGTAATCATAAAAAGGCTCTAGCGGTAGGGGGCATCTTGTTGGCGCGCCTGGGCGATTTCGGCCTCATACCGATCGCCCACTGCCAGCAGCATCTCTTTAGTGAAATACAGGTCCCCGCGCTTCTCGCCGTGGTACTCGTGAATATTGGTCTCGACAATTGAGTCGACTGGGCAGCTTTCCTCGCAGAAGCCACAGAAAATACACTTGGTGAGGTCGATGTCGTATCGAGTGGTACGACGCGAGCCATCGTCGCGCACCTCGGACTCAATAGTGATGGCCTTGGCCGGACAGACCGCCTCGCAGAGCTTGCAGGCTATGCATCGCTCCTCGCCGTTGGGATAGCGACGCAGGGCATGCAGACCCCGAAACCGGGGCGACATGGGCGTCTTCTCTTCGGGGTACTGCACAGTAATCTTGCGGGCAAACAGGTTGCGCCCGGTAACCGAAAGGCCGAGCAGCATCTCGAGCAAAAGAAATGATTTAAAGAACTGAACGATCGCGGTCATGGCAGATGGTCCTTCAGGTCTCAGGGCTTCCAGATATTAAAAGGGGTCTGCATCCAGGCACCGACCACCACTAGCCATACCAGGGTTACGGGGATGAAGATCTTCCAGCCCAGTCGCATGATCTGGTCGTAGCGATAGCGCGGGAACGAGGCACGCAGCCAAATAAACATACTGACCACAAAGAAAGTCTTGGCACCCAGCCAGATCCAGCCAGGAATAAACGAGAGCGCCGCGACCGGGGCATCCCATCCGCCCAGAAACATAATGGCCGCGAGCATGGAGAGCAGAATCATGTTGGCGTACTCGGCCAGGAAGAAGATGGCAAAGGCCATGCCGGAATATTCGACCATGTGACCCGCCACAATTTCTGACTCGCCCTCGACTACGTCGAAGGGATGGCGATTGGTCTCTGCCACCGAAGAAACAAAATAGACAACGAATATCGGCAAGAGCGGCAGCCAGTTCCACGACAGGAAGTTCAGGCCCTGGCTATGCATTTCACCCCGCTGCTGGGCGAGCACGATCTCGGTAAGGTTGAGGCTTCCTGAGACCATTAGGACCACAACGAGCGCAAAACCAATTGCCAGTTCGTAAGACACCATTTGCGCCGAGGCGCGCATCGCGGCAAGGAAGGCGTACTTAGAGTTTGAGGCCCATCCGGCCAGAATAACGCCGTAGACCTCAAGCGAGGTAATGGCCAGCAGAAACAAAAGCCCGGCATTGATATTGGCCAGCACCACGTCGGGGCCAAACGGAATGACCGCCCAGGCAGCCAGGGCCGGCATGATGGTCATGATGGGGGCAAGAATGTAGAGCCCCTTGTTTGCCTGCGTGGGCAGAATGATTTCTTTGGTGAGCAGCTTGAGCGAGTCGGCAATTGGCTGCAATAGACCCAGCGGCCCGACGCGATTAGGTCCGATTCGCACATGCATCCAGCCAATCAGCTTGCGCTCCCAGAGCGTGAGATAGGCCACCGCGCCCAGAATCGGCACAACCACCGCCATGATCTTCATGAGCGTGAAGACTACAGGCCAGGCCCCACCCAGATAGAGGCTGCCCGTGGCATTGAGTGTCTGCACCCAGTCGGTCATGAAGGCATCCTCATGCCGTCTCGGCAGTGGCTACTGCCTTAGTAACGGCCCGCACCTGCAGCGGGCCAAAGGCGATATTCAAGGCCGCGGCCGCAGGATGCCCGGTAGACAAACGCACCAGTCCCTGGGCCAGGCTGGCATCCACACCCACCTCAAATAGGGCTTCGACATTGCCCTGTCGCGCCGCACAGGTCATTCCCGGTGCCAGCCCCATCGCCGGAAGGTCTGCTGGATGAAACCAGGCCTTGGGCACGGCGGACTGGCGCGTCTGCAGCAGACTCTTGGCCCGCCGAACAATCGGGTCGGTCAGGTAGATGGGCGTGTCAGACACCCGGTAGAGCGGTGCGGTGGCGGCCTGAGCCTTCAGGCCTTCGCGATGAGAGGCGCCCGCAGGGGTCGCGAACTGAAACTCAAGTCCAGAGACTAGCTGGCCATCCTTGGCGTCGGGCAGGATCTGACGCCGCACCTGCTCAGAATCAGTAAAGGAAAAGCCCTCGAGCCCAAGAAGATTTCCCAGAACCCGCAGCACCTTCCAGCCCGGGCGAGTCTGGCCTTCAGGAGGAACCACGGCCTGAATGGTCTGCAGCCGGCCTTCGAGGTTCACAAAGCTGCCCGAGGTCTCGGTAAACGGAGCAATAGGCAGCATGACACTGGCCAGGTCTTCGACCGCCGAACGATAGCTGGTGAGGGCTACGACACCCAAGGAGTCTTTGAGGGTTTTAACCGCCTGCGGTGCAAAGGGCAGATCGAGTGCAGGCTCAACATTGAGTAAGACATAGGCCGCAATGGGTGCATCAAACATCTGCGCCGTGTTGAGACCGCCCTGGCTTGGCACGGCATGGGCCAGGTAGCCGCCAAGCCCATTGGCCCCAGAGGGCAGAACCCCCAGGTGCGCGCCTAGCGCGGAGGCAAGCTTCTGCAGACGCGATAAGAGGAGCGCTGCCTGCGGGTGGCCCAAAAGCCCCGCGCCTGCGAGGATGGCTGTTTTGGCGCCGGCCTCAGGGGCCGAACTCAGTGACTGGAAGACCGCCTGTGCCTCTGCCAGAAAAGGCTGATTGGCTGCGGCCTTGGCCTTAGACCCTGATGCAAGACCCACGATGGTCTGCAAAAAGGCATCCCAGTCGAGCGGGGACGCCGCGACACTGTTATGCACCGGCATGAGGAGCGGCTCGGCCCAGGCATTAAGGGTATTAACCTCGGCACCATGGCGCACCGCCTGCCGAATACGCTGGGCGATAAGGGGCTGCTCGGCGCGCAGCTGACTGCCAACAATAAAGACACGCTCCACCGAGGACAGGCTGGCCAGGGGCATGCCCAGCCCCGGCATGCCGGACCGACCCGAGTCAAACTGCGGGTCGGTGAGCCCAAGCCGAAAGTCAATGGCATCACTGCCCAGCCCACGCACTACCTGTGACAGCAGGCTCATTTCTTCCAGCGTAGAAATCGGCGCCGCAAGCCCGCGCACGCGATTGGCCCCACGGGAGGCTGCCTGCTTGAGTAGGTCTGCCGATTTGGCTAAGGCCTCCTGCCAGTCTGCCTCACGCCACTGGCCGTTGGCCTCACGAATCATGGGCACCGTAAGCCGGTCTTCTACGTTGAGTCCTTCGTAGGAGAACCGGTCGCGGTCGGAGATCCAGCATTCGTTGACGGCGTCATTTTCGTAGGGCACCACACGCATGACCTTGCCATTTTTTGACTGCACGACAATATTCGACCCAAGGCTGTCGTGGGGGCTTACCGAGCGGCGGCGGGAAAGCTCCCAGGTGCGCGCGCTATACCGAAACGGCTTACTGGTAAGGGCCCCCACAGGGCAGATGTCAATCATATTGCCCGAGAGTTCGCTCTCAATGGCATTGCCCACAAAAGACATGATCTCGGAGTGCTCCCCCCGACCGGCCATGCCGAGCTCCATAACGCCGGCGATTTCTTGCCCAAACCGCACGCAGCGCGTGCAGTGAATACAACGCGACATTTCTTCGGCAGAGATAAGCGGACCCATGGGCTTATGAAAGACCACGCGCTTCTCTTCGGTATACCGCGAGGCGGAGGGGCCATAGCCCACGGCCAGGTCTTGCAGCTGGCACTCACCGCCCTGGTCGCAGATAGGGCAGTCGAGCGGATGGTTGATCAGCAGAAACTCCATGACCCCCTTCTGGGCAATCTTGGCTTTCTCAGAGGCCGTGTAGACCTTCATGCCCGCAGTGACAGGCGTGGCACAGGCCGGCAATGGCTTGGGTGCCTTTTCTACTTCTACAAGACACATGCGGCAGTTGGCTGCAATTGATAGTTTCTTGTGGTAACAGAAATGCGGTACGTAGAGGCCCAGCTTAGTGGCCGCATCCATGACCATGCTGCCCGGGGGAACCTCGACCTTCTGGCCGTCGATCTCAAGCTCAATCATAGTGGGCCACCATGCACGTCTTGTGGGTGATGTGGTGCTCGAACTCGCTACCGAAATGCTTGATGAAGGCCCGCACGGGCATTGCTGCCGCATCGCCTAGGGCGCAGATGGTGCGACCCTGTATATTGTCGGCAACGCGATTGAGTTGGTCGAGATCTTCGGCAGTACCCTTACCCTCTTCAATGCGCTTGACCATGCGATAGAGCCATCCGGTGCCCTCACGACACGGCGTGCACTGGCCGCAGGACTCTTCATAATAGAAATACGAAAGCCGCAGAAGGCTACGTACCATACACCGGGTCTCGTCCATGACAATGACCGCGCCAGAGCCCAGCATCGACCCTGCCTTGGCAATCGAGTCGTAGTCCATGTCGGTGGCCATCATGGTCTCGGCGGGCAGCACCGGCATAGAAGACCCACCTGGAATGACCGCCTTGAGCTTACGGCCATCGCGCATACCACCTGCGAGCTCAAGAAGCTTGGCAAAGGGAGTGCCCAAAGGAATCTCGTAATTACCCGGCCGCTCAACATCGCCACTAATGGAAAACACTTTTGTGCCGCCGTTGTTGGGACGACCGACGGCGAGATAGGCCTCGCCGCCGTTGCGAATAATCCAGGGTGCAGCGGCAAAGGTTTCGGTGTTGTTAATGGTAGTGGGCTTGCCATACAGGCCATAGCTTGCAGGAAAGGGGGGCTTGTAGCGGGGCTGGCCTTTTTTGCCCTCCAGCGATTCCAGCAGCGCGGTTTCTTCACCGCAGATATAGGCACCATAGCCGTGGTGGGCATGCAGCTGAAAGCTAAACCCCTTCCCCAAAATATTGCTGCCTAGATAGCCTGCCGCCCGTGCCTCTTCCAGCGCTTCTTCGAACCGCTGATAGACCGAGAAGATCTCGCCATGAATGTAGTTGTAGCCCACCGTAATGCCCATGGCATAGGCGGCTATCGCCATGCCCTCAATAACGATGTGCGGGTTATAACGAAGGATGTCGCGGTCTTTAAACGTACCCGGCTCGCCCTCATCGGAGTTACAGACAAGGTATTTTTGAATAGGAAGCTTTGCGGGCATGAAGCTCCACTTCAGCCCGGTGGGAAACCCTGCCCCGCCGCGTCCCCGTAAGGCAGAGGCCTTGATCTGGGCAATCACCTCTTCTTGGGTCATTCCAGGGCCGCCATCGGCACCCAGAATCTTTTTCAGGGCCTTGTAGCCATCGCGGGCTTCGTAGTCTTTCAGACGCCAGCCATCGGGGCTGAGCCCTACCAGAATCTGCGGCGCGATATGCCGACCGTGAAAACAGGTGTCTATAAACGGAACTTCAGGCGCGCCCATGAGCGTCTCCCTTGGAAGCGGCATCGACTCGCAGTTCTTCAAGCAGCGCATCAATGCGGTCGTTAGACATAAAGCTACACATACGATGGTTGTTCACCAGCATGACTGGGGAATCGCCACAGGCGCCCATGCACTCGCCTTCTTTAAGCGTAAACATGCCGTCGTCGGTGGTCTGATTAAAGCCCACGCCTAGCTTGGCCTTGAGATACTCCGCTGCCTGGCCACCGCTACGCAGGGCACAGGGTAGGTTGGTGCAGACCGTGATTTTGTAACGACCCGCCGGGGCAAGGTCGTACATGTTGTAGAAGGTGGCAACCTCGTGCACGGCCATGGGGGCCATGTCGAGATAGGCGGCAATTTCCGCCTCAAGGGCGGGCGACACATAACCCTTTTCGGTCTGGGCGATGCGCAGGGCTCCCATTACCGCCGACTGCTTCTGGTCAGCCGGGTATTTGGCAAGCTCTTTGTCGATCTGACGATAGGCAGACTCCGACAACTGCCGTTGGGCCGGCTGAAGGCCACCCGCCAAGTCTATGGGCATCTGAAGGCTCATCGATCAATCTCCCCAAAGACGATGTCCTGGGTACCGATTAATGTCACGAC
>VGHK01000046.1 GCA_016868305.1 Betaproteobacteria bacterium
TGGGTGCATACAACCTCTTAGGAGAATACTGAATGAAGAAGCATTTAATTGCTGCAGCAGTTGCCGCTGCGTTTGCAGTGCCCGCCATGGCGCAGGTGACTATGAGCGGATCGATAAGTGTTGGAATAATGGACACCGGCGCAGCAGGCGCAAAGGCCGTGGTGTCAAGCCTCGGCGGTGGAGCCAACGCCATCAACTTGTCCTCTTCGGAAGATTTGGGCGGCGGTTTGCGGGGCGGTTTTACCGGGCAGATGCGGTTTAATGCTTCCACGGGTGATATGAATTCAGGTTCCGGTGGTGGCACCACAGCCCTGCTCCATGCCGCCAATGTCTTCCTCAGCGGCGGCTTCGGTACCCTGCGCATGGGCAAGATCGTTGAAGCGGGCCATGTCGGGTTCGATCCCTGGGGGGCCATAGGTGGCGCCTCGCTCCAAGCTGGTGTGGGCCAAAGCGCTCTTGTCGCATCCGGTACCCAAGCTAGCTCTGTCAGCTACGCCACACCCACGGTGGCGGGTTTCTCTGCTGGTATCCAGTCCACGTTGTCCACTCGTGCTGACGAGCGCGTAGTTCTGAATATCGGCTACGCTGCAGGTCCTTTGGCGCTGGGTTTTGTGCAAGCGGATAACAGCGGGGCGTCTGGCGCCACTGCGCTTACCAGCACCAAGGCCAAGCAGCAGTCGATTGCAGTTGGTTACGACCTGAAGGTTGCCCGCATCACCTTGGTCAACACGGTGACCAAAGGCGCTACTGGCGCCAAGACGGCAGACGTCATGTCTTTGGGCGCATCGATTCCGTTAGGGGCCACGGCCATCTGGGCAGGCTATAACAAAGACGATGCGGCTGCCTCCACGGCCGATACAAAGTGGGCGCTCGGGGTCAACCATGCTCTCAGCAAGCGTACCTCGCTGGGAGCCGATGTGTTCCGTGCCGAGGCTGTTGGTTCCAGCACTGGCTTTGTTGTTCGCGCACGCCACACGTTCTAATCTCCACGCTGCTTCGGCAGCCAAGGCTTAGAATCCAAAAAACCCTCGGTAGCGATACCGGGGGTTTTTTAATGGTGTCTCGTAATAGTGTCTCGGTCCGGCGACGCGCGATAGTTGACTACCCTACGCGGATAAGCTGCGAGACATTCGCCAGACGCTCTGGGGCATGACTCACCAAAATTACCGTTCGGCCAGCCATAAGGTCATTGAGCCCAGCCAATACTGCCTGTTCGCTTTCCTTATCAAGTGCGCTGGTTGCCTCGTCTAGAAGCAAAATAGGCGCGTCTTTTAGAAATGCCCGGGCAATTGCAATGCGCTGCCTTTGCCCCCCCGAGAGTCGATCCCCCAGAGAGCCAAGCGGGGTATCTAAGCCCTGTGGAAGAGCCTCGATAAATGACCAGGCGTGGGCGGCCTGACAGGCCTTTACCACTTCTGCATCCGTGGCGTTTGGTCTGCCCAAAAGAATGTTTTGCCGAATGGTTTCGTCGAACAGCATGACCCGCTGGCTTACAAGACCAATATTCCGCCGAAGAACCCCTAGGCCAATGTCTGATAGCGATCGCCCATCTATGAGGATGTCACCGGTCTGCGGCTCTGCAAAACCAGCCAAGAGATACAGAATGGTGCTCTTACCACTGCCGGAAGGCCCTACAAGAGCGACCACCTGCTGTGGCGCCACGGTGAAACTGATATCTGTTATTGCCGCTTGATCTTGATGCGGATATTGAAATGAAACGCCGCGAAACTCCACCGAACCGAAAAGCCGCTCCCCTTTATTATCGAGGGCCTTCACAGGGTCAACCGCCGATACCAGGTGTGCCCTATGCCTGTCGCCCAGCGACTCCACCGGTTCATCTAACAGCCCAAAAATAGAGTCGGCAGCAGCAAGCCCTCGTTGCAGCAGAGCGTAGACCTGCACAAGCCGGCGCATGGGGCCGAAGATCATGGCTAGCGCAGTAATGAATGAGACGAATGCCCCCGGTGTGAGATGACCCTGAGCCGCCATAAACGAAGCGAAATAAATCACTATCGCCACGGTAAGGCCAGTGAGAAAGGCCACCAGAGGGCCAGCCAGAGCAGCGGTGCGCGCCACCTTCATCTGCTCTTTGCGCAAGCTGAGATTCAGCCCAGCAAATTGTTGCCTGCGGGAGCCCTGGGCCGCGAAGATCTTTATTTCCTTTAAGCCAAGTAGCGCCTCTTGAATAAGGCCACTCATTTGCCCGACGCGTTCTTGCAATCGGCTGTTAGAACTTCGCAGTCTTTTACCAATGCGCTGAATGGCGATGACGAGTACTGGCATGGAGATGAAAACGAATAAAGCGAGTTGCCATGCGGTATAAAACAAAAAAGCAATCAGGCCCAGAATAACGAGACTGTCCCGGATAAAAACCAGCCAGACGTTAGACACCGCTTCTGCAACCATTTGTGTGTCGTAAGTAATGCGACTCAGCATTCGCCCTCCCTGCTCCTCATCGTGGCGCGCTACAGGCAGGTCAAGCTGCTTGGCAAATACTGCGGCCCGAAGATCCTCCACCGTGCGACTGGCAAGGTACTGGCTTGATACGGTTACGAGATAGTCTGCTACGCCACGCAGCAATACAACGACCACAAGTAGCAGTGGTATGGCCCAGAGACTGGTAGGGTCCTTAGCGATCAAGCTTTCATCAATCAGCGGCTTCATTAGCGCAGGCATCAGTGGTTCCATGGCTGCGGCAACCAGCACTGCTGCAAGCAGCACGGCAACTGTCTTCCAATAGGGGCGGGCAAAGACCAGCAGGCGCAAGTACAGGCGTAGATCTGAGGGCGAACCCGTTGCGGTCGAAGCCGTGTTGGAGGTCATTTTCCTCTCCGCCACAAGCGGGTATCTGGGCGAGCGTTTACGTGCGGGTTGCCGTTGGCATCGGGGTTCGCGGTGTATAAGCGCAGATGGACCAACTGAAGGGTGAGCATGAATGTCATTTTCGCACTGATTCCCTGCACGGTTTTAAAGTGCGAGGAATCGCTGTCGGGTCCGCCGCTTCAAGAGTAGACTCTTGTTCGCAGGGTTCATTGAAAAAATTCAATAAAAGGGGGAGTCATGTTTGGAAATCTTCAGCCTTCGTTCTGTCAGGTAAAGATGGTCTTGGCCTCAGCGGCGGTAGCGGTGGGCCTATTTGGTCTGTTTCTGGCGCCGGGTCAGGCCCGCGAGGTGGGGGGCGTTAAGCTGCCAGACTCCGCCTCGGTGCAGGGGCAGAACCTGGTGCTCAATGGCGCAGGAATTCGTACCCGCGTGGTGATCAAGGTCTATGTGGCGGGGCTTTACACGGCACAGAAGACCACCGATGCCAATGCGGTGATCTCTGCTGAAACCCCACGTCGGGTGCATATGGTTATGCTGCGCGACCTCGGTGCAGATGCCCTTAACGACGCACTGCAAGAGGGCCTGAAGAAAAACCTGTCTGCGGCTGCCTTGGCCGAGCTCGATGCCGAGGCCAAGCAGCTGGGCAGCCTGATGTTGTCGATTGGCAAGGCCAAGGAGGGCGACGCCATTATTCTCGACTTCTCGCAGTCCGGCGTGGCCATTCAGGTGGCAGGCGCCGATAAGGGCAGTATTCCCAACCCCAAGTTTGCCGCTGCACTGCTGCGGGTCTGGCTGGGCGATCAGCCGGCGGATGCGGGCCTGAAGAAGGGAATGCTGGGCGGCTAGCTGACGCGCAACTGACGCCCGGGCGACGCCTGCCATCATTCTTTGGAAGTCAGACGCCACTTTTTCATATAGACTGGTCTATAGACTGGTTGAAATGCGGGGGCGTGTGAAATGAACACAGAAATCGGGTCTTATGAGGCAAAAACAAAGCTGCCTGAGTTGTTACGAAGTGTCCAAGCTGGTCAGCGATTCACGATAACGCTGCGCGGTGCGCCAATTGCCGAATTGATCCCGTTTGGAGGCACAGGGGAATCGGGTACTGCGACGGCCGCCGTCTCCGCGATAAAGGCCTTCCCAAAGATCAAGGGTGTGCCGAGCGAGGAGATCACGCAGTGGATTCGTGAAGGGCGCAGATGAGTCTCGTACTAGATGCCTCTGCGGCCCTGTCGTGGATTTTTGAGCGGCCAGATGCACGTGAGGCCGCACTCTCCGAGCATTTGATCGATGCGGTTACCGGGCAGAGTGTTTGGGTACCGAGTCTTTGGTACCTCGAGGTCGCGAACGCGCTTTTGACTGCGGAGCGCAGGCAGGTGCTGAGTACGGCAAAAGCTATCGACTTTCTTCGAAGACTATCCCACCTCCCAATCCTGCTCGATGATGAGTCTCTTGTCAGGCGGCAGGAGGCGATCGTTGGCTTAGCTCGGCAACTGCGGTTGACTGCCTATGACGCTAGTTACGTAGAGCTAGCTCTCCGTAAGGGTGCCTGCTTAGCAACCTTTGATAGTAGGTTAGCGAATGCAATGCAGCAGGTAGGCGGCACGGTGTACTCCGAATGAAAACCAGCAGCCGCCAAGAGTAGACTCACACAACAATTCCACTAACCAAAGGAGACGTCATAATTGTGGCTTGCGGCTCATTGGAATGAGCGTCCCCGGGACGAGCGGCCGTTGGGCTAGCGGCACCAGCACGAACCGGCTGAGATAGGGCTTTTGACCAGACCACCTAGGAGACTTTTTGCATGACCAAAGAAGACGCACAAGAGGCGCGCCGCCCGTACGAAGACGACATTATTATTTCCTGGCCAGAGCTGCATCGCGATGCCCGCTATCTGTGCGAGATGCTGCATGCCAAGGGCCCTTGGAAAGGCATTATTGCCATTACCCGGGGGGGGCTGGTGCCTGCAGCCTTGATTGCGCGTGAGCTGGATCTTCGGTTTATCGATACCGTCTGCATTACCAGCTATGGTGCAAGTGTCTCTGCCGAGGCCGAGAAGACCCAGGGCAGCCTGCAGGTGCTCAAAATGATCGAAGGCGATGGCGAGGGGTTTCTCTTAATTGACGACCTGGTCGACACCGGCAAGACGGCTGCCTTTGTGCGCAATAAGCTGCCCAAGGCTCACTTTGCCACGCTCTATGCAAAGCCCTCGGGGCGGCCGCTGGTTGATACCTGTGTAAAAGAATTCAAGCAGCATAAGTGGATCTTTTTCCCCTGGGATATCGACTACCAATTCTCGGTACCCATTAAAGAGCGGGGTCAGGCGTCAAACGCCTAACAATGCGATTTGTAGAATGCGGCAAGGGTTTTAGGTCTGAGCCCTAGAGGTTTTTGGCGTTTTTTCGTTGATTGTTTTCAGAAGTGTTGTTTCCAAGGAGAATAAATTGACCCAGTTGGTTGTGAAGGCAGGCGGCTTTGAGTTTCTGGCAGAGACCCATCCCGAGGCGCCCAAGACGGTGGAGGCCTTTTTAAAACTCTTGCCCTATAAGCAAAAGCTTATTCACGTGCGCTGGAGCGGCGAGGGCGTCTGGGTTCCCCTGGGGGAGTTTCAGCTGGGGGTGGGGTTTGAGAACCACACGAGCCATCCGTCGGTGGGCGATATTCTGTTCTACCCAGGGGGCTATTCGGAGACCGAGATTATTCTGGCCTATGGGTCGTGTTGCTTTGCCAGCAAGCTCGGCCAGCTCTCTGGAAATCATTTCTTAACCATTACCCAGGGCAAGGAAAACCTGCGTCCCTTGGGCGTGAAATGCCTCTGGGAGGGCGCACAGGACGTTGTCTTTGAGAAGAGGCCGTAAGATTTTGCAATGACTCAGCGCGGGCCTTCTTTATCTCCTTCCTCGTTTCCCACGCAAACCCTGCTGCAATGGCTGCGGGAGCAGTCGGGTAACTGTTCCGTTAAAGAGGGCTGCGCCTCTGGCGACTGCGGGGCCTGCACAGTGGTGATCGCGGAATACCAGTCTAGCAGCGGGGAGCGGTCTCATGCCCGCGGTTATTTCGATGTCGCCCGTATTCGCTGGCGCGCGGTAAATAGCTGCATTCGGTTTGCTGGATCTGCCTCTGAGGCAGCGGTGTTTACCGCACAAGATCTGCCGCGCCTTGCCGAAATGGCTCTGGGTGAAAAAGGGGTTTTGCATCCGGTGCAGCAGGCTATGGTGGACTGCCACGCAAGCCAGTGTGGGTTCTGCACTCCGGGCTTTGTGATGAGCCTTTTTGCGCTGTACATGAACACCATTGCCCAAGGGCATTCGGTGTCGCGAGAGGCGGTTGAAGAGGCGCTCTCGGGCAACCTCTGCCGATGCACGGGCTATCAGCCGATTATCGAGGCAGGCCTGCGCATGGCCGACTACCCGGTGGTCAAGGTTGATACGCAGTGGCTTGCAGACGTGCTGGCAGTGCCTCCGTTAGCGGCGGCTTCGACAGTAGCGCCTCCGTTAGCAGCGGCTTCCACAGCAGCGGCTTCCACAGCAGCGGCTTCGATAGCAGCGCATACCAATAATGCGTCGGCAGGCCGTTCGTTTGGTCACCGCGTCAGTGCGCCGCAGGGCTACCATCGGCCCACCGATCTGCAGAGTCTGCTTGGACTGCGCGCACAACATCCGCAGGCCTTGCTTGCGGCCGGCACCACCGACGCGGGATTGTGGGTGACTAAGCTCTTACAGTCGCACGACCTTGTCATCGACCTCACCGCAGTGCCTGAGTTGCGGGGAATGGTGACCAAGGTTGGTGAGAGCCGGGGGGGCGCTGGGGGTTCCGGGGCTGCTGAGGTTACTGTGGGCGCCACGGTGCACGAGATCTCGATTGGCGCGGCAGAGCCCCTGGCCGAGGCCTTTCATGCCCTTGCCGAGATATGGCCCGAGGCACACCATTTTTTTGGGCGGTTTGCGGGCCGGCCGATTCGCGAGTCAGCAACGCTGGGGGGTAATGTGGCCAATGGCTCACCGATCGGTGACTCCATGCCTTTTTTGCTGGCGCTGGATGCCTCTCTGGTGCTCTCCTCGGTTGCGGCCCCGCAGGCCCCGATACAGCGTCGCACCGTTGCCTTACGCGATTTTTATCTGGGCTATCGCAAGACGGCGCTCGCCCCTACCGAGGTTGTAGAGCGCATTCTGTTACCGCAGCGGCAGCAGGGCGAACGGCTTGCGGCCTACAAGATTTCAAAACGATTCGAAGACGATATCTCCGCGATTAGCCTCGTGGTATGGGCCTTTGGCACAGACCACATTGAGGCTATTCGCATCGGTGTGGGCGGTGTGGCTGCCACGCCGGTGCGGGCTTACCAGACCGAGCAGGCGCTTATAGGCCAGCCTGCAACCCAGGCGTCGCTCGAGGCAGCTGCGGAATTACTACGCAACGAGTTCTCGCCTATTTCAGATATGCGGGCCAGTGCGGACTACCGGCGTACGGTCTTGGGAAATCTGTTGGTCAAGCTCGGCCATGAATGGGCGAGCGGCGAGACGCTAAGGCTGGAGGCCTGATGGGTAAGACGGGGTTCGGGGATGTCGCGGGCCTCGGGGGTATTACGGGGATTGGGGGCCGCGAGGGTATCGCAAGTGCCGGCACGCCGCTTAGCCACGATAGTGCGGCCCTGCATGTCACAGGCCTTGCCCCCTATATTGACGACATTGTTGTGCCGCATGGCTGCCTGCATGCCGCGCCCATTCTCTCGCCCCATGCCCATGCACGGCTACTGGGGGTGGATGCCACCGCTGCCCTGGCCATTCCCGGGGTGCAGCGTCTGGTGCTCGCCGAGCACCTGCCGGCCGACAACATCTTGGCCACTCCGGCCATGGACGAACCCATTTTTGCCCAGACCCATCTGTTGCATGTCGGTCAGGTGGTGGGGCTGGTGCTCGCTGAGAGCCACCTGCAGGCGCGTCGCGCAGCGGCTGCGGTGCTCATCAATGCCGAACCGCTGCCTGCCATTCTTACCATTGCCCAGGCCTTAGAGGCAAAGAGCTATGTACTGCCCCCGGTATTTCTGGAGCGCGGTAGCGCCGAGGCGGCCATAGCCAATGCACCGCACCGTCTGCAGGGCCAGTTTCATCTGGGCGGCCAGGAGCATTTTTATCTGGAAGGCCAGGCCGCCCTGGCACTGCCCGATGAGCAAGGCCAGATGCGGGTGCATTCCAGCACCCAGCACCCCGGCGAGGTGCAGCACTGGGTCGCCCATGCTCTGGGCTTACAGAATCACGAGGTGCGGGTGGAGTGCCGGCGCATGGGCGGAGGCTTTGGCGGCAAAGAGACCCAGGCAGGCCAAGTAGCTGTCTGGGCAGCGGTAGCGGCGCGGCAGACGGGGCGCGCGGTAAAAATGCGACTCGACCGCGATGATGATTTTCTCATTACCGGAAAGCGCCATCCATTTTTCTACGACTACACGGTGGGCTTTGATGGTCTGGGGCGCATTCTTGGCCTAAAGCTTCTGATTGCCAGCAACTGCGGATTTAGCGCCGACCTCAGTGGCCCGGTGGCAGACCGCGCAATCTTTCATCTGGATAACGCGTATTTTTTAGAGCACCTCTCGGTGGCCTCTTACCGATGCAAGACCAACCTGCAGAGCATGACTGCCTTTCGGGGCTTTGGGGGCCCGCAGGGCATGGTGCTTATCGAAACGCTCATGGGCGAGATTGCGCGGCATCTTCAAAAAGATGCGCTCGGTATTCGGCAGCAAAACTTCTATGACACCTCGGGGCCGCGGGCGGTTACCCACTATGGCATGACCATTGAAGACAACGTGGCGCCGGCCCTGGTAGAAGACCTCGCAGGGCGCGCAGGCTATGCGGATCGGCGCAGGGCGATTGCCGCCTTTAATTCCCAGAACCGGGTGATACAAAAGGGCCTGGCGCTCACACCGGTGAAGTTTGGAATCTCGTTTACGGCCACCCACATGAACCAGGCCGGCGCCTTGGTACATGTCTATACCGATGGCAGTGTGCTCGTGAACCATGGCGGCACCGAAATGGGCCAGGGCCTTTTTACCAAGGTGGCCCAGGTGGTGGCCGATGAACTTGGCGTGCCCTTGCAGAAGGTGCGGGTAAGTGCCAGCGATACCAGCAAGGTGCCCAATGCCTCGCCCACCGCAGCCTCAAGCGGCACTGACCTGAATGCCAAGGCGGCCCAGCTGGCTGCGCGGCAGATTAAAGAACGCATTGCGCCGCTGCGGCAACCGGGCGACACCTTTGAAGACCTTGTGCAGCGCGCCTATATGGCACGAGTGCAGCTCTGGAGTGATGGCTTTTATGCCACGCCCAAAATTCACTACGACCGCACGAAGCTACAGGGCCGGCCCTTTTATTACTTTGCCTATGGCGCGGCCTGCGCTGAAGTTGCCATTGACACGCTCACCGGTGAGATGCGCGTGCTGCGGGTAGAGATTCTGCATGATGTAGGTCAGAGCATTAATCCGGCTATTGATCGTGGCCAGATCGAGGGCGGTTTTATTCAGGGCATGGGCTGGCTTACCACCGAAGAGCTCGTCTGGGATTCTGCGGGCCGGCTTAAAACTCAGGCGCCTTCCACCTACAAGATTCCTGCCGCAGGCGATCTGCCCGCGCATTTTTCTGTGGACTTCTGGCCCCATCCGAATCGTGAAGAAACTGTGTTTCGTTCCAAGGCCGTGGGAGAGCCCCCGCTCATGCTTGCTCTTAGCGTGATGGAGGCGGTGCGTGATGCCATTGGCAATGCGCGTGAGCCCCGTGGGCAGGGCAGCAGCTTTTGTCTTGATCTTCCCTGCACGCCTGAGCGCATTCTGATGGCCCTGCGCGGCTAGCGCGTGCCTGGCTTAGCGCGCCTGCCCTCCGTCGCAGTGGCTTACCCACAGATACTGGTGCATGTGGTCCGCACAGAAGGCTCCGTGCCTCGTGAGGTCGGGGCGTTTATGCGGGTTGATGCCCATGGGGTCGTGGGCACGGTGGGCGGAGGGCATCTGGAGTTTCAGGCAATTGCCCGCGCGCGCGAGTGGTTGCATGCGCCAAACGCCAGGGAACATGCCCCCGCCGACATGCAGCGTGTCGATGCCTCTGATGTTGAACGAGACCATGTTGCGACAACTTCCAGCGGCGCTCATCCGTGGCCTGTGTCTTGGCGGCAGCGCTGTCCACTCGGGCCATCGCTTGGCCAGTGCTGTGGCGGCGTGGTCTGGCTCGACTATGCCTGGGTTGCCTCGGAATCGGACTGGCAGCCCTGGGTGGTTCGGCTCGCGCCCACACGGGTTCCGGTGGCGGTATTCGGGGGTGGGCATGTGGGCGTGGCGCTGATTCGTGCCCTCGCGCCGCTCCCCTTCGCAGTGTCGTGGATTGATAGCCGGGAAGGCTTTCTGTCAGCCGCCTCTGCGGCAGTTGTTCTGGATTGCCTGCCAGGTGCCGTTGTGCGCGAGGAGATTGATCCGGTGGAGGATGCCGTAGGGCATCTGCCGGACGGCACTCGGGTGCTGATCATGAGCTTCAGCCATGCCGAAGACCTGCAGGTGGTGCGGGCTTGTCTGGCGCGTAATCGCGCGGCAGGCGCAGGCGCAGGCCTTCCGTCTGAGGCGGTTGGGTCGCCAAAACCGCCCACCGTAGGCCTTCCCCTGCCGTTTATTGGCCTGATTGGCAGCAAGACCAAGTGGGCCCGGTTTCGGCATCGCCTTACCGACTACGGTTTTGACGACCATGCCCTCGGCCAGGTGACCTGCCCGATTGGGCTGTCCGAAATTGTTGGCAAAGAGCCCGAGGTCATAGCCGCCTCGGTGGCGGCGCAGCTACTGATGTTCCGCAGCCATACGGCTCCGAACCCTGCCGCTGGGTGCAAATAAGCCCGCGCCGGGCAGGGCCATGCACCAATGCCGAACAGGAACGGGGCATTGGTATAAAACAGGAGGCAAAAGTCTTTCAACCGGAAAGATAGTTGTAATAGACTTAGAACAACGTCGCAGCGTGGCGTTTTCGGTCTGGCTGTATGAAAGCCCCAAGGTTTGGTAAGAGCTGCTTATCCCTCGTTGGCGCTGTCGTTGGTTGATCGAAAATTTGGTCGCGATGTTTTTTCTGCTTACAGCGCCCGCAGTGGTAAGCAGGTTGAGCCCTCTTCCAACGGTATGGAAATATTTTTGTTTGACTGGGCCAACCTGCTTTTGCGATGGCTGCATGTCATTGTCGCAGTGGCATGGATTGGCGCTTCCTTTTACTTCGTTTTTCTCGATCTCAGTCTGGTGTCTCCCAAGGGCGACAACCCCGATAAGGTTGCGGGTGAGCTATGGGCGATTCACGGTGGCGGTTTTTATCATGCCCGTAAGTTCATTGGTGCCCCGCCCTATATCGGCGGGCATCTGCACTGGTTCTACTGGGAAAGCTATTTCACCTGGATCACGGGCTTTCTGCTGCTTTCCGTATCCTACCTCTGGAACCCCTCAAGCTATCTTATCGACCCCTCGGTTGCCGCACTTACCGAGGGCCAGGCGGTGGTAATTGTGATTGCCATGCTGCTGGGGTTTATGCTGGTCTACGAGCTTATCTGCCGGTTTGCGGCCAAGCCTGGAAAGGGCGACGGCCTTGTGGCGGTGCTGGTGGCCGTGGCCGTCGTAGCCGCCGCCGCAATAGCCACAGAACTCTTTTCCGGTCGTGCCGCGTTTCTGATCACAGGCGCCATGATGGCGACCGTAATGTCCTCGAATGTGCTGTTCTGGATCATTCCTGGCCAGAAAAAGATGGTGGCCCAGCTTCAGGCCGGAGAGGCGCTCGATCCTCTGCCCGGCATTATTGGCAAGCAGCGCAGTGTGCACAACACCTATTTCACGCTGCCGGTGGTCTTTACCATGCTGTCGAACCACTATGGGTTTATCACCGGTCACGAAGACCGGCTTGCGCTGCTTGTGCTGATCATGGTGGGTGGTGCACTGATTCGTCATTTCTTTGTTCAGATGCATGGCCACAAGCTGGGGCGGCATGGTCACCCATGGCCCTATGCTCTAGCGGGGGTGGTCTTGCTGGTTGCGGCTGTGGTGGTCTCTGCGCCTTCTGCAGAGTCGCGGGCGGCGACCCAGCCCGCAACCCAGCCCGCCGCCATTGGCGGGGGCCCGACTCCGCAGGCAGGGTCTAGCCCTAGCCTCGAAACCGCGGGGGCACTGCGTATTCAAAAGGTAATGGCCCAGCACTGCCTGCAGTGTCACGGGGTAGATCTGCAAATGAAAAATGTGCGCCTGGATTCGCCCGAACTGCTCAAGCGGCATGCTTTATCGGTCTATCAGCAGGTATCCGTACTTCGGGCCATGCCCATGAATAACGTTACCCAGATGACCAACGAAGAGCGGCAGCTCGTGGCGGCCTGGTTCAAGGCGGGCGCCCCGGTGGATGCCGAATTCTAGTGCTGCATGAACCCAATCCTAGAGATATCCACGTGACCACGCCTGTAACCTCTTCCAACCCGCGCGACCTGATTGGCTATGGTCGTACGCCCCCGCAGGCCCGCTGGCCCCATGGCGCCCGGCTTGCGGTGCAGTTTGTCTTGAACTACGAAGAAGGTGGCGAGAACTGCGTGCTCGACGGTGATGCAGGGTCGGAGACTTTTTTGTCTGAGCTCTTTAGCCCGGCAAGCTATCCCGATCGCCATCTCACCATGGAGAGCATTTACGAGTATGGCTCTCGGGTGGGCGTCTGGCGTATTCTGCGTGAGTTTGAACGGCGCGGTCTGCCCATGACTATTTTTGGGATTGGCCTGGCATTGGAAAAACATCCTGAGCTTGCCCGGGCCTTCATCCAACTGGGCCATGAGATCGCAGGCCATGGCTATCGCTGGATTCATTACCAGAATGTGGACGAAGCCACCGAGCGCGCCCATATGGCCCAGTGTGTCGCTGCGATTGCACGGGTGGCTGGTGAGCGTCCTCTGGGCTGGTACACCGGCCGGGACAGCCCCAATACCCGCAGGCTTGTGGCCGATGAGGGCGGGTTTTTATACCAGAGCGACTACTACGGTGATGACCTGCCGTTCTACATCACGGTGCAGACGACCGATGGTCGCACCGTGCCGCAGCTGGTGGTGCCCTATACGCTGGATAACAACGACATGCGTTTTTCGATGCCCCAAGGGTTTTCGCATGGCCATCCGTTTTTTGAATACCTGCGCGATGCCTTTGATCTGCTTTATGCCGAGAGCGCCGAGACCCCGCGCATGATGAGCATTGGTCTGCACTGCCGTCTGGTGGGGCGACCGGGGCGGTTTCTGGCCTTACAAAAATTTCTTGACCATGTGCAGCGCCACGACCAGGTCTGGGTCTGCAGACGGATAGACATTGCCCGGCATTGGCTTGCCGAGCATCCCTTTAAAGGGGCTGGGTGATGGTGGGCTTTAAAGACTTTGTTCGGCTTACGGTGGGGGAGGCACAGACGGTGCTGGCCGGGGTCTACGAGCACTCCGACTGGATTGTGCAAGAGGCCTTACGGGCAGGACATCCCTTCGCCTCTTTGCCCGCGCTGCTGGTGGCCCTGCGTCGGGTGGTGGATGATGCCGGCCTCGAGAAGCAACTGGGCCTGATTCGTGCGCATCCTCCGCTCACTGGCAAGGCCAAGATCGGCCAAGACCTCGCGCAAGATTCGCAGAACGAGCAGTCGCTGGTGGGGCTTGACCGCTGCAGCCCGCAAGAATTTGCGGCGCTGACGCGTCTGCATGCCGCCTACCAAGAAAAGTTTTCCTGGCCCTTTATTCTCGCGGTGCGGGGACCGCGTGGCACCGGTCTTACGCGACAACAGATTATCGATACCTGGGAGCGCAGGCTCTTGGATTCTCCCGAGGCTGAGCGGCAGGAATGTCTGCGCCAGATTCACCGTATTGCTGAGATGCGACTGCACGAGCGGTTTGGTGTCTCGACCCCTGCCGGGGATCGGGTCTGGGACGACTGCGAGGCGCTGGCGGCCCATTCCGAAATCGACGATGGCCTTACCGTTACCTTCTTAAGCCCTGAGCATCGGGCCTGCGCCCAGGCGCTGCTGGTTATGATGCGCGAGGCCGGCTGCGACACGGTGGAGATCGATGCGATTGGCAATGTGGTCGGGCGCTACCACGGCGCAGCGCTTTCAGGCGCCGCCCCGGGCTCCCCCTCGAAAATGGCTTCTAGTGGGGCTTCTGAGGCCAACGGCCAGTATCTGCTCACCGGAAGCCATTACGACACGGTGCGCCGGGGCGGTCGCTACGATGGCCGGCTCGGCATTGTCGTGCCCTTACAGGCAATCCGCAGCCTTACGGCGGCTGGCAGGCGGCTTCCGTTTGGGATTGAGGTAGTGGGCTTTTCAGAAGAAGAGGGCGTGCGCTATGCCGCTACCTTTTTAGGGTCGAGTGCGCTCACCGGGACATTTCAAGAGGCCTGGCTCGACATGGTCGATGCCCAAGGCGTGCCCTTGCGGCAGGCGCTGGGCGATGCGGGGCTTGCCACCGATGCCGCGCGTATTAATGCCCTGGCCCGTGACCCAGCGCGGTACCTGGGCTTTGTTGAGGTGCATATCGAACAGGGCCCGGTGCTAAACCACAAGGGCCTGCCGCTGGGTGTAGTGACTGCTATTAATGGCAGCCTGCGTTATCGGCTGCAGCTGCGCGGTCAGGCCAGCCACGCGGGTACAACGCCTATGGACCAGCGCCGAGATGCGGCCTGTGCTGCGGCGGAAATTATTTTGGCTA
>VGHK01000047.1 GCA_016868305.1 Betaproteobacteria bacterium
TTTCAACATCTGTACCCACCCCAATAGATGCTGAAGCAGTAATCTGCATTTCAATATCGGTAGATAAAAAAGATATCTTCTGGCCCTCTTTTCTGATAAGTACATTAGAGAGAATTGGTAGGGTGTGACGTTTTTCCACGATTCCCGCAACGTGCAGTAGCGGCTTAAGGATTGCATCGCGTGTTGCTTTAATAAGAATCATAATTAACCCGTAATAGTAGTAAGCGAGCCGTGTTGTTCAAGAATTGCTTTGGTGTTTTGCTTAAGGTGCTGTTTTTTATAATTTTTATTCAGATGTTAGGGAATCTGTAGTGTGTGCATAAAAGTCTTTGTTTGTGGATAAAGTTTGGCTGGTTGATACCTGTGCAGAGTTATCCACAGCTTAACATGGGGGCATAAACAGGGTTTGCGGTAGGGTCCATTTTATGTACGAATCTGTTGCTCTAAAATGTGAATCTCGCGATTTAAATCTGTGTTTTGTTGTCGCAAGGTTTGTATCTTGCGTATAGCATGCAATACGGTGGTATGGTCTCTGCCACCAAACAGGTCACCGATCTCGGGCAGGCTTTTCTGGGTGAGTTCTTTGGCAAGATACATGGCGATCTGGCGTGGTAGCGCGATAGAGGCAGGGCGCCGTTTGCTGTACATTTCAGCCACTTTAATTTTGTAGAAATCGGATACGATTTTTTGAATGTTCTCTACAGAAAGAGATGTTTTTTGAATGGATAGCAGGTCACGAAGGGCCTCTTTTACATGTTCTAGTGAGGGAGTGGCCTGGTGAAACTGGCAGTAGGCAACAATCTTTCGTAGTGCCCCTTCGAGCTCTCGAACATTGGACCGTAGCTGACGGGCAATAAAAAAAGCAACGTCTTCGTGTAAGGCAAGCTTTTCGGTTTCTGCCTTTCGGAGAAGAATAGCCACGCGCATTTCGAGTTCAGGTGGTTCTATAGCAACTGTGAGACCGGAACCAAATCGGCTGATAAGTCTCTGATCGATTCCCCCAAGTTCAGTGGGATAGGTATCGCTGGTGATAATAAGTTGTTTTTTGGCCGCAATTAAGGCCTCAAACGCATAAAAGAACTCCTCTTGCGTGCGGCTTTTTCCTGCGAAAAATTGAATATCATCAATAAGTAGCAGGTCTAGAGAATGGTAATACTTTTTAAATTCATCAAAAGATTTGCGTTGATAGGCTTTGACCACGTCACTGACATAGGTTTCCGCGTGAATATAGCGAATCTTGGCGTTCGGTAGTCTCTGGTGCAGGCTATTGCCGATGGCATGAATAAGGTGACTTTTACCTAGGCCCACACCACCATAGAGAAAAAGAGGGTTGTAGCCTGATCCAGGGTTTTCCGAAACCTGCAAGGCCGCTGCCCGGGCAAGCTGGTTGGCCTTTCCAGGGACAAATGCATCAAAGGTCCACTCCTGATTGAGCCGGGCATGGTTGGCGGCCTTGGGATCTTCTTGGGCTAGGTAGCTTTGACTAGCAGACGGTTCGGTGCCTCCAGAAGGTATTGCCGACGGGTGCAAAGGGTGCAAAGGGTTAATCGAGCTGTTTTCCTTGTGCCGCTGCTCAGGATGAGGGTCATCATCGATTTCGTTATTGACAGAGATCTCGATTTGTACGGTCTGATGCAATTGGTCAGAGACCCATCTGGCCAGAGGCGCAACGACCTGATCTCTTGCCCAGACCTGTTTAAACCGATTGGGGGCTGAGAGGCGAATCTGCCAATGCGTGCCCTGGCGTTGAATGCCGTCATACCGCAGTGGCTGTATCCAGGTCTGATACTGTTGGGCAGAAAATAGGGTTTTGAGATGGCGTAAGCAGGTCTCCCAGTCAAGTGTGTCAGGGTTTGGCTGGGCCGTAGGGGAGACCAGCGGATGTTGGGAGAGTTGCGAGTGGTGCGGCGAAGTCATTGAACGATTTTACTGGAGCCCACTTAGTTATCCACATGTTAGTACTCACCATCATTTAAGGGCATTTTCGAAAAAGGTGTCTAGGTGATCTCACGATATAATCGAGGGCTTTTTTACAAGGAGTTTTTCCATGAAGCGCACCTATCAACCCTCGGTTGTTCGCCGTAAAAGAACCCATGGTTTTCTTGTTCGTATGAAGACACGGGGAGGGCGCGCGGTTATTCGTTCGCGTCGTGCAAAGGGCAGGCATCGGCTGGCTGTCTAGGTCTTGGTCGCCGCTTGTTACGTCCATTAAACGATCCCAAGGCCTTTGTCTCTCTGTATAGATCAGGGCACCGGTTTCAAACAGGCTTGTTTACACTCGTCTACGACTTTGGCCAGTCGCAGGACTCCAGTGGCGCAGCTGCCTCGGATCCAGCCACAACCCTGTTCCTTGGATTCGTCCTGCCCAAAAAACTGGTAAAGCGCGCGGTAGATCGTAACCAGGTAAAGCGGTGGGTACGATCCGCGTTGTCTCAAGTGGCGTTCCCAAAGACAACACGACTGGTCATACGTCCGCGCATAAAGCTGTTCTTGCGATCGGTGCCGGATAAGAGGCGTGTGCAAGATGATCTTTATAGCCTGATTAAGACGACACAATCGCAGCTGCGCCATGGCGAGTGACTTTTTGGTTCAGTATCGCGCAGGGGTAACCCAGCCTCTGGTCTGGCTTGTCTGCAAAGGTATTTGGCTTTACCAGATTAGCCTGAGGGTTGTTATTGGCCCTCGGTGCCGTTTTTTTCCGAGCTGCTCTGAGTACGCCTCAGAGGCCTTTGCGCGGCATGGGTTGTTCGAGGGGGGGCAGCTTACGATACGGCGACTCTGCCGATGTCGACCGGGTGGCAGTTCCGGTCTAGACCTTGTTCCGGATGGTGCATCACCCGTTGTTACCAAACAAGAAGACCTTTTGAAAAAGTGACTTTATGGATACGCGTCGAACAATTCTCTTGATGGTGTTTATGGTCTCGTTATTCCTGCTTTGGGATGCCTGGATGCGTCAAGGGGCTTCTACAGATGTCTCCAGGCAAAAGCCCGGGTCTTCGAGTGGACTGCTAGAGAGTCCGAGTGCTACTGGAGCTGGTGGGGCTGGTGTTACGGGCGCTTCTGGCGGCGCCGTATCTCCTGGGGCGAGTCCCGCGGTTCCGTCTGGCGTTAATGCCCTGCCTGTGCCCACTATCTCGGCAGTTACCCCGCCTGCCGCCGCAACCATTGCCACCGGGCAGGGGCAGGGGGCGGCTGCGTCTGCGCCGAGAATTGTTCTACAAAATAAAAACCTGCTGCTTGAAGTGGACCCACAGGGTGGGCGTATTGTTCGTGCGGTACTTCTTACCCAGGAGTCGGTCAATTACCCGGATGGCCTGGTGCAGCTCTTTAGCGATCAGCCGGCCAAGCGCTATGAGGCGCAGACGGGGCTTGTCTCGGCCAGCCAAGGCCAGAGCCTCCCACCGAACCACACCATGCCATTTACGCTGCTGCCCTTAAAAGAGGGTCAAGACCCCGAACGAATGGTGGTACTGGTGGCAGAGTCTGCTGGCCTGAAGCTTACAAAGACAATAGCCATAGAGCCCGAGGGTCATCAGGTGCGTGTGGCCCACACCATTTTGAATACCGGTGCTGACACCGCAAGCCCATCGCTTTATCTGCAGCTGATGCGTAACAGCGAACCCCCCCCGGGGGAGAGCGCTTTTTATATGACCTTTACCGGCCCTGCCGTCTATACCGAGCAGGGTAAGTTTCAAAAGATTGACTTCTCCGATATCGAGAAGGGTAAGCAGAACTATGTAAAACAAGCCTCCGATGGCTGGGTGGGCATAGTGCAGCATTACTTTGTCTCTGCCTGGCTGGTAAACAACCAGTTAGTGCGGGAGTTTTTTACCCGCCGTGTGGACACCAATCTGTATACGGCCGGCATGATTCAGCCACTGCCCGCGATAGCGCCGGGAGCCCAGCAGTCCCATGAGGCAATTCTGTATGTGGGCCCGCAGGAGCAACGCGTGCTCGAGGCGCTTGCCCCGGGGCTCGACCTGGTGGTGGATTACGGCTGGCTCACGGTGCTGGCTAAGCCTATTTACTGGTTCTTAGAACAGCTCTATGGCATGGTCAACAACTGGGGCTGGGCGATCGTGCTGCTCACCATACTGATCAAGCTGGTGTTCTACCCTTTGTCTGCCGCAAGCTATCGGTCGATGGCCAAAATGAAGGCGGTCTCGCCCAGGCTGATGCAGATTCGTGAGCGGTATGTGAATGACAAGGCCAAGATGAATCAGGCCATGATGGAGCTCTACCGCAACGAAAAGATCAACCCCTTGGGCGGCTGCCTTCCTGTGCTTATCCAGATTCCTGTCTTTATTGCCCTTTACTGGGTGCTGCTCGCGAGCGTGGAAATGCGCAATGCGCCATGGGTTCTGTGGATTGAAGACCTATCGAGCCCCGATCCCTTCTATATCCTTCCGGTGGTGATGGCCATCACGATGTTTGTGCAGATGAAGCTCAACCCCCCGCCACCCGACCCGATTCAGGCGAAGGTCATGATGCTCATGCCCATCATCTTCTCGGTGTTCTTCTTTTTCTTCCCTGCTGGGCTCGTACTCTACTGGCTGATCAATAACCTTGTTTCCATTGCCCAGCAGTGGTACATCATGCGCAAGGTGATAGCGCCGCAATGACCCGATTTACCCCGTGGACCCCAATTACCGGGATACGGTGAGCCAGCGATGGGGCCGAAGAGGCCTATGAGGCCTGAGGACCCCGTAGAAGCCTGGCGGGGGCCGCTGGCACCGCAGTCTGGTGACACGATCGCCGCAATTGCAACGGGGGCGGGAGTCGGCGCGGTGGGTATCGTGCGTGTGTCGGGCTCCGCCGTGCCTGGTCTTATCAAGGCTGTCTGTGGCAGGACCCTGCAGCCACGATGGGCAACCCATACCGCCTTTTGCGACGCCCTTGGTCAGCCGATAGATGATGGAATAGCGCTCTACTTTCCTGCGCCGAACTCCTACACTGGGGAGGATGTCTTAGAGCTTCAGGGTCATGGGGGGGCGGCTGTCTTGCAGGGGGTATTACAGGCCTGTCTGGCATGTTCTTCAGCAGAGCAGCCGGTGCGCCTTGCCCGCCCGGGGGAGTTTACTCAGCGCGCTTTTTTCAATCAGAAGCTTGACCTCATGCAGGCCGAGGCGGTGGCCGATTTGATTGCGGCGGGCAGCCAACAGGCCGTGCGTGCCGCTATGGCCTCTTTGTCGGGCGGGTTTAGTGAGGCGGTATCGGCGGTGCAGCAGGGCCTGATTGATCTGCGCATGCGGCTGGAGGCCTGCCTGGATTTTCCCGAAGAGGATATCGACCTGGTCTCTGAGCAGGGCATTGGCCAGAAGCTTGCCGCCCTTCAGGAGCAGCTGCAGGCCATACATGCGGCCTCGTCTCGGGGTGCAGCCCTGCAGAAAGGGATAAGGGTTGCGCTGGTTGGGCCGCCCAATGTTGGAAAATCCTCTTTGCTTAATGCGCTTGCGCAGGCACCGGTGGCCATTGTCACTCCCGTTGCGGGTACCACCCGAGACCGGGTTGTCCAGGAGCTCTTTATCGATGGCGTTCCGGTGCAGGTGATCGATACGGCCGGTATTCGCCTGACCGAGGACCTGGTGGAGCGGGAAGGTGTGGCACGTAGCTGGCAGGCCATTGAAACTGCCGACCTGGTGCTGCTGGTCAGTGATGCCAGCGCGCATCCTGCGGTCTGGCCCGAGACCCTGGAGAACGAGATTTCCCAGCGCATGGCCAGTGCTGCCCTGAAAGAGCAGTCTCAGTCGGGTCTGGCCTCTGACCCGGCGGCGCGCCTCTGGCGCGTGTATAACAAGTGCGACCTTCTTACACAGCCGTTGCAGACAGATGCCCGTGGGTATTGGGTGTCTGCCAAGACGGGGATGGGTCTGGAGGTGCTCAAAGAGGCACTAAAGCAGGCAGCAGGATGGGGATGCAATGACGGGGGAACCCTATTTAGCGCGCGGGCCTGGCATCTAGAGGTACTCAGACGCTGCCAGGAGAGCCTTTCTCTGGCCGAAGAGCATCTGGCCGCATCTGACCTGGAGCTGCTCGCCGAGCAGCTGCGTCTTGCCCAGAAAACCCTGTCGGAACTCACCGGGGAGTTTCTGGCAGACGACCTCTTGGGCGTTATTTTTAGTCAGTTTTGTATTGGAAAGTAGTGCGCACGAACCGGCCTAAGGTTCGGTTTTTTTCCACGCCTCGGGCATCGAATATCTCGCCCGAGCAGGCTATCCATGCACCCGGGGGCTGACACTGCGCGGCGGCGAAGGCCATGCCGAGATTAAAGAGAGCATCGGAGTCCTCGCAGGAGGCGGGAACCATGGCACCGGTGAAGACCACGACCTGTTCGGATCGCCGGGTAGCGCCGGCCGATAGCGCCGAGGCCACCAGGGTGTCCGTGCCGTGGATCACCACCACATGGTTTTCCGGGCAGTCACGAATGCGCTGGCAGAGATGGGTGCGTTCTTCTTCTGTCATATCCAGGCTATCGACTAGCATCACCGTCTCTAAGCGGGTGTTTTCCGGCATTCGACACTGGGTTTTCCAGGATGCGATCTGGCTTTGCCCAAAGCCAAGTCCCCCCTGGCCAGGTCGGTAGACTTTTTCAAAGGTGCCGCCTGTGGTGAGCAGGGCGATAGCGGCGGGGCTGGTTTTCTGG
Source organism: Betaproteobacteria bacterium (assembly GCA_016868305.1). Taxonomy (GTDB): domain Bacteria; phylum Pseudomonadota; class Gammaproteobacteria; order Burkholderiales; family Burkholderiaceae_A; genus Hahnella. Next base: position 6,644 of record VGHK01000047.1, read on the forward strand.
TGCATGCTGGCCTCGGGGTCTGGGGCATTGGCGGGCACGATGCCGCAACCAACTGTTTCTGAGAAACTAGGGATTGTCATGAATAACCAGAGGGCCCCATTCTGGGGCGTCTGCGCTAGACTGAGGGAACTCTCAATTTTCAGGAATTCATCCTAATGACGTCCATTCCCATGACAGCACCTTATCCGCTGGACCATACGGCATTGGTTGGCTGGGTTCAAGCGGTTGCTCAGAAAACCCAGCCCGATGCCATTGTCTGGTGTGATGGATCGCAGGCCGAGGCAGATCTTCTCATGGAAAAAATGCAGGCCGCAGGCATGATCCGCAGGCTGAATCCGGAGAAACGACCGAACTCCTATCTGGCCTGGTCTGATCCTAGTGACGTTGCCCGCGTGGAAGACAGAACCTTTGTCTGCACCGATACCGCGCAGGAGGCAGGCCCGAATAACAACTGGGTCGCCCCTGATGAGATGCGCGCCACCTTAGCCGGGCTTTTTGCCGGCTGCATGCGCGGGCGCACGATGTATGTGATTCCCTTTTCGATGGGGCCTTTGGGGTCTTCGATCTCCCAGATTGGGGTGGAGCTCTCCGACTCGCCCTATGTGGTGGTGAACATGCGGCTGATGACCCGGATGGGGGCTGCGGTCATGCGCCAGCTGGGTTCCAATGGCGGCTATGTTCCTTGTGTGCACAGCGTGGGCGCCCCTTTGGCGCGCGGCCAACAGGATGTCTCTTGGCCCTGCAACCCCACCAAATATATTGTGCATTTCCCCAAGACGCGCGAGATCTGGTCTTACGGGTCGGGCTACGGGGGCAATGCCCTGCTGGGCAAAAAATGTTTTGCCTTGCGTATCGCTTCGACCATGGGCCGCAACGAGGCCAAAGACGGCGGTACGGGCTGGCTTGCCGAGCATATGCTGATTCTGGGGGTCGAGGCGCCCTGGGGCAGAAAGTTTCATGTGGCGGCGGCCTTTCCGTCGGCCTGCGGCAAGACGAACTTTGCCATGCTGATCCCTCCGCAGGGGCTCGATGAGAGCGGCTGGAAGATCACCACCATTGGCGACGATATTGCCTGGATTAAACCCGATAGCCAGGGCAGGCTGCGGGCCATTAACCCCGAGGCAGGGTATTTTGGGGTGGCCCCAGGCACCAATGAGAAGACCAACAAGAACTGCATGGCCTCTCTCACCCAAGATGTCATCTTTACTAATGTGGCGCTTACCGATGATGGCGATGTCTGGTGGGAGGGCATGACCCCAACGCCGCCCGCCCACTGCCTTGACTGGCAGGGTAAGGACTGGACGCCCGAGGCGGCTAAGGCCGAGGGCCGTCGGGCTGCCCATGCCAATGCCCGGTTTACCGTGGCCGCAACGCGCAATCCGGTGCTTGACCCCGCCTGGGACGATCCACAGGGAGTGGTGATTGATGCCTTTATTTTCGGGGGCAGGCGGTCTACTACAGTGCCCCTGGTTACTGAGGCGCGCAACTGGCAGGAAGGCGTTTACATGGCAGCGACCATGGGGTCGGAGACCACCGCGGCGGCTGCCGGCCAGCAGGGCGTTGTTCGCCGCGACCCTTTTGCCATGCTTCCTTTCTGCGGCTACAACATGGCCGAGTACTTTGGCCACTGGCTGGCCTTTGGGGAGAAGCTGCTCGCCCAGGGCGTTAGCCTTCCGAAGATCTTTTGTGTGAACTGGTTTCGCACCGATGCCCAGGGTCGTTTTGTCTGGCCGGGCTTTGGTGAGAATGCCCGGGTCTTGAAGTGGATGCTGCAGCGGATAGAAGGCAAGGCCGCAGGGCAGGGCCATGTCCTCGGGATCTCACCTCGGTATCAAGACCTTGACTGGACAGGGCTTTCGTTCTCGGTGAAAGACTTTGAGGCGATCTCTGCGGTGGATGCCGCCGCCTGGCACGATGAGTTCAAGCTCCACGATGAGCTCTTTGACCGGCTCGCCCATGGGCTTCCAGGGGTGCTCCCAGAGATCAAGGCGCAGCTTGCTGCCACTCTGGAGCAGCAGCGGCAGGCGGCTTAGCCCGAATAGGCTAAATAGGGTTTTAGAATGGGGGAGCGCCTGCGGCCTCGGCCGGTCGGCGCTGGGAGAGGGCCTTGGCAATGGTGAGGCTGCGTGGCCCGGGTAGCACGGTAATCGACTGCCCGGCCGCGAGCACCCCGGGGGTCTGCACCGATAGATACCAGCCGCAGGCCTGCTGCAGAAACATTTTGCGACTGGCCATGCGGTCGCCCATAACCGCGTTTAGCTTGTAGCAGGGCTCTCGCGGCTGCTCGACGCGCAGCCGCACCTCGCCGATTTCCCAGAGGTCGCCCAGATACACCGTATGTTCGGTGAGCCCGACAATAGTAAGGTTCTCGCCAAGTGCGCCGTGGGTATCGAGCCGGCTTCGGCGCGCATCGCTGGCCTCCAAGGCGGCCTGCCAGAATGCGTAATGAATAGCCGGATAGCAATAGACCGCCTTGTCCTGTCCGCCGTGCACGGTGAGGTCTGCCTGCTCGTCTCCGGAAAGGCCGGTGACCCCGCAGAAGACGGGCTGCGGGCTGCCTTGCGTCGATATGGGCACTTTTCGGATGCCAGAAACCACCTTGCGTGTGCCGCCCTGCGGGCCTTCGCGAATCAGAAGCGGCTGGCAGTGGCCGACAGAGATCGAGAGAATCTGAGCCGGGCTTCTGGGGTCCTCGGGGGTCTGTGAAGGCGGTAGGGGATCTGTCATAGCCTGTCTGAAGAAAGTGCGTCTGCCGCACGGTGAATAGCTGCTAGAAGCGAGGCAGCAGAGGCCGTATTTTTACCCGCAATATCGAAGGCGGTGCCGTGGTCCACGCTAGTGCGCACAAAAGGCAGGCCAAGGGTAATGTTCACGCCGTCATCGATTCCGCGCAGCTTCATGGGAATAAGCCCCTGGTCGTGGTAAAGACAGACCACAAGGTCGTAGTCACGGTCGGCAGGGCGGCGGCCAAGCGCCTTCATAAATGCGGTATCGGCGGGTATGGGGCCCGACACGTTAATGCCCAGGGCGCGTGCCTTTGCGACTGTGGGCTCTAGAATTGTCGCCTCTTCTGAGCCAAAAAGACCATTGTCTGAGGCATGCGGGTTCAGGGCCGCCAAGGCGATGCGCACCTGCGAGACCCCGAGATAGGCTGCCGCCTTCTGGGCAATCGAGAGGGTCTGCACCAGATGGTCGGGGTCTAGGTCTTCTATCGCTTTTTTTAGGGGCAGGTGGATACTGTCGAGCACCACACACAGGTCTTCCGAGAGCAGCATCATGCGCACTTTCAACCAGGGGTGCTCCCCCGGTAGGCTCAGGGCGGCGAGCATCTCGGTATGGCCCGGATAAGGAATGCCCGCCTGATGCCAGGCCTCTTTATGGATTGGGGCGGTGACTAGGGCCGATAGACCCCCGGCAAGGCAGTCTTGGGTGGCAGCCGTAATGGCAGAGGCAGAGGCCTTGGCCGCCTGTGCCGAGACGCTGCCCACGGGGTAGGGCCCCCATGCCCCGGTGTCTCTGATCTGCGCGGCATTGATGGTGATCCTGAGGTCCCGGGCAAGGTCTAGGCAGTGCCGTGCGTCGCCGTACAGCGTTACCGAAATGGGCTTGCCTGTGCGTGACACCAAGGGCTTTTGGGTAAGCGTCTGGACTGCCTTCAGGCATATCTCCGGGCCAATACCGGACGGATCGCCCATCGTGATCCCGATAGAATGACTAGTCGCAGTGCTTGCCGTGATAGCTTGTGTGTTGAGACGTGTGTCGGTCATGGGGCATGCGGTGCAGTCTGCCTTCGAAATTACAAAAATATGGACGACATAAGTCTTAGTGTAGGGCTCTTTCTCGCCGTGGCGGCGTTTCTCGCGGGCTTTATGGATGCGGTGGTGGGCGGCGGCGGGCTGGTGCAGCTCCCCGCGCTCCTGTCGAGTCTTCCGGGGCAGTCTACGGCGGTGGTCTTGGGCACCAATAAGCTGTCTTCGCTTGCGGGCACCACCATGGCGGCATGGCGCTATATGCGTTCGGTCAGGCTTGCCTGGCCTGTTCTGGTTCCGATCATGCTTGTGGCTGCAGTGTCTTCCTGGTGGGGTGCCCATGCGGTAAGCCTTGTTACCCGAGAGCAGGCCCAGCCGGTGATCTTGGTGGTGCTGGTGGCCGTGGCAGTCTTCACATTCCGCCGAAAGGAGTTTGGTCTGCACCACGCCCCGCGCTGGTCTTTTATGTCGCAGGCGCTGCTGGGCATGCTGGGCGCAGCGGTCTTGGGGTTTTATGACGGCGCGCTTGGGCCGGGAACCGGGGCATTTCTTATCTTCTTTTTTGTCCGCGTCTTTGGCTATGACTTTCTGCATGCCTCGGCCGCGAGCAAGGCGGTAAATTGGGTGACCAATGCGGCGGCCCTGGGATTTTTCCTGCCTATGGGCCATGTGCTTTTAACTTTGGGGCTTATCATGGCCGTTTGTAATGTCGTTGGCGCACTGCTCGGGGCGCGGCTGGCGGTTGTGCGCGGCAGCGGCTTTGTCCGGCGGTTGTTCTTGGTGGTGTTGTGTTTCATGATTGCCCGCATGGCATGGGCAACCTGGGAGAGCATATGGTGAGCGTAGTGACAGAATCGGGTTTTCAGAACTGGCGCCCCCCGGCGGTACTGGGCAACTGGGTGGGCGGGGCCCATGCGGTGCCGGCAGCGGGCTTGCGGGCGCCTGTCTATAACCCGGCACTCGGCGAAGTGGCTCGCGAGCTGGTGTTGTCTTCCCGTGATGAGGCTGCCAAGGCAGTTGATGCGGCCCGTCGGGCGTTTCCGGCCTGGGCCGATACGCCACCGGTGAAGCGGGCGCGAGTCTTATTTTCCTTCAAACAATGGGTGGAGGCGCATCACGATACCCTTGCCCGCTTGATTACGCAAGAGCATGGCAAGACCTTCGATGATGCGCGGGGCGAGGTTCAGCGCGGTCTGGAGGTCGTGGAGTTTGCCTGCGGCATTCCCCATCTTTTAAAGGGTGAGTTTACCGAGCAGGCCGGTGGTGGCATTGATGCCTGGAGCGTACGGCAGTCGCTCGGGGTCTGTGTTGGTATTACGCCTTTTAACTTTCCGGTGATGGTCCCAATGTGGATGTTTCCTATGGCGATTGCCTGTGGAAATACATTTGTCCTAAAGCCTTCGGAGCGAGATCCGTCTGCCTCTTTGCTGATGGCCGAGGGGTTAAAGGCCTGCGGGCTTCCCAATGGCGTCTTTAATGTGGTCCAGGGGGGACAGGAGGCTGTGGAGGCACTCATTGACCACCCCGATGTTTCGGCGGTGAGCTTCGTGGGGTCCACGCCCATTGCGAAGGCTGTGCATCACCGGGCGAGCCAGCAGGGCAAGCGGGTGCAGGCCTTGGGTGGGGCAAAGAACCATCTGGTGGTGATGCCCGATGCCGACCTGGAGCAGGCTGTGGATGCGCTCATAGGCGCAGCCTATGGGTCTGCTGGTGAGCGTTGTATGGCGATATCGGTTGCGGTGGCGGTGGGCGGTGTGGCCGATGCCATGGTGGACCGGCTGCGGCAAAGGGCGCAGGCCATTCGGGTGCTCCCCGGGCTGGAATCCGGCGCCGAGATGGGCCCGCTGGTAACCCAGGCGCACCTTGACAAGGTGCAGGCATACGTTGCTGCAGGGGTTCAGGCGGGCGCCTCGTTAGTGGTCGATGGCCGTGGCCAGCGTCCGGTGGGCGCTGAGAAGGGCTTTTTTATGGGGCCCTGTCTTTTTGATCGGGTCGCACCGGAGATGACCATTTACCGGGAAGAGATCTTTGGCCCGGTGCTGTCGGTGGTGCGTGTTCCTGATTTTGAGGCCGCCCTGGCCCTGATTCATAGCCATCACTACGCCAATGGGGTGTCGCTCTTTACCCGTGATGGCGATACCGCCCGGGAGTTTGCCCGACGCGTGCAGGTCGGCATGGTGGGGGTCAATATTCCGATTCCGGTACCCATGGCATTCCATTCTTTTGGGGGGTGGAAGGACTCACTCTTCGGGGAACACCATATCCACGGGCCTGAGGGGGTGCGGTTCTATACGCGATACAAGGCGATTACCCAGCGCTGGCCGCAAGGAATTCGTTCGGGGGCGGAGTTTGTCATGCCCACGATGAAATAAGGGTAGCAACCCCCTGGGTTAAGGCCGGTTGCTTGGTCGGAGGCGGGTCTTTCCAGGGCCATTAAAGGGGAGGCTGTTCTATGGAAATGATTCGGGCGGCGGTTTTGCGATCTTCGGGGGTGAAGGGGCCGTATGTTCAGACGCGGCCCCTGTCGATTGAATCGGTGGCCCTGGAGCCCCCCGGCTTTGGTGAACTGCGGGTAAAAATTCGGGCCGCAAGCCTGTGTCATTCTGACCTTTCGGCGGTTAATGGGGATCGCCCCTGGCCTGTGCCCTTGGTGCTCGGGCATGAGGCAGCGGGGGAGGTGGAGCTGCTCGGTCCCGGCGTAACGGGGTTTGCGGTGGGTGACCCGGTGGCCCTTGTCTTTAAGCCATTCTGTGGCCGCTGTATCCCGTGCCTGAGCGGTCACGGAGGCCTTTGTGAACCGGGCAGCGCGGCCAACGCAAACGCCAGCCTTTTGGGCGGCTATCAGCGGCTTCGTCTTGGCGGCATGCCGGTGCATCACCATATGGGGGTGGCGGCGTTTGCCGAGAAGGTGACCGTCTCCCAGCACTCGGCAGTCAAGATTCCTGTCGGTCTTGCCTGGGAGGTTGCGGCCTTGTTCGGCTGTGCCGTGCTGACCGGCGCCGGGGCGGTGTTTAACACGGCCCGTGTCGGCGCTGGCGATTCGGTGGCTGTCCTGGGGCTTGGGGGTGTCGGCTGTTCGGCGCTCTTGGCGGCAAGGGCTGCCGGTGCAAGCCTGCGGGTGGGTATTGATATTGTGCCGGACAAGCTTGCATTGGCCCGTGATCTGGGGGCAACCCATGTCTTTGATGCCCGAGACCCTGATGTCGTTGCACAGGTACGGGGGCTAACTGGCGGGGGAGTGGACTTTGGTCTTGAGATGGCCGGAGTGATTCCTGCCATGGACCTGGCCTACCGACTCTGTAGACGCGGCGGAACCATGGTGTCGGCGGGGTTGCCCAACCCCTCGCTGACATGGCCGATTCCTGCGGTGAGCCTGATTGCCGAGGAGCGAACGATCAAGGGCAGTTACATGGGGTCTTCGGTTCCGGTTCGGGACATTCCCCGGTATATTGGTCTGTATCAGGCGGGTCTTCTTCCCGTCGATCGCCTGCTTGAGCGAACCATTGGTCTGGACGATCTTCATGAGGCGCTTGATGCATTAGACTCTGGTCGCGCCCTGCGTCAGGTGGTTGTGTTTTCCTAATACGCCTGGCGGCGCTGGGTGATGCGGTAATTTGTTTCACGTG
>VGHK01000048.1 GCA_016868305.1 Betaproteobacteria bacterium
CCATAGACGGTAAGGGCCTGCTGATGGCCAGTTGGACTCCGAGCCCAGAACCCAATGCACCAACAGTTGTTATTGCCCACGGCGGGCACGGCATCGGTGGCATTGTGTTGTCTATGGGGAACGAATTGGCTCGGACTAAGAAAGCAAATGTGCTGATCTTGGACAGCATTTGGAGCCGAGGCCGCACCAACAATGGAGGTGCCAGTATTCCGCAGTCGGGCCGAACACTGAGTTCCAATGTTCGTATGTTTGACCTTGCGGCCGCTGGTAAATGGTTAGCCACACAAGGAGTTGATCCTGCCAGAACCTATGCCATTGGAGAAAGTCAAGGCGGCTGGGGAGTATTACGGGCTTTTACCGATGACACTGGTATTGCTGATTTGATCCGGCCTTATTATGCCGGTGGGATCGCGATTTATCCCAAATGCGAAGAGCCAGGTACACGACACACTGAGGCTTCAACCTTTGAGTTCCATCGCTTGGGGCCTTATCACAGCCCGGTGTTGTTGATCACAGGTGGCAAAGATACTATGACACCAGTTTCAAACTGCTCTGACAAAACCCTTAGGTCCGCCGCCAAGTGGTTGCATTGGGAAGATGCGACACATGCGTTCAATCTCAACACCAGCGCACCTAATGCGCCAGTGGACGGAGTCTGTCTCACTTCCGTCAACGGTTTTGGTGCCCATAAATTCTGCTACAACCAGCGCCGTACCCAAGAAATGATGCAGGAGATTGGAACCTTCATCAAATGAAACACTCTATGCAAACCACCTAAACAGCGCGGACTTTTGATGGCACAATGTCTCAACACAAGCGCGGGTGGAAGCCGTTTGTTTAGTAGCACAATCTGTCGCACATGGCACATTATGCAAAGAAAATCGCTAAAAAATTGCGGTCTTCTCTGAGCAAAGGTTCTGAAAATCCTTTGGTCGCTGGTTCGAGTCCAGCACGGCCTACCACTTTCAATCGCGATAGCACCATCGAGAATTTGCTTTAAGCGCCCGCATAAAAACACATGGTGGGCTGTGTCCGGCTTACACGCCACGGTTTTAAAGCAACAACGCAAAAATTATGTCTGCACAAAATTACGAGATTTAGCAGCACTTGCGATCTGGTGGCCTATGGTCAGGGCTGATAAACTCCGACGATGACAAACGTTTACGAGCTGCCCAAAGACCTTCCAGTACCGCAAGATGATGGTGCGGCCAGTCATCTCATCGGACAGCAACTCCCGAGTATCGCCCTGACTGCGACCGACGGTTCAGTGATAGATATCGGAACCAGAGTAAATACAGTCGTTATCTATTGCTATCCAATGACAGGCCAGCCAAATGTGCCGCTGCCCGATGGCTGGGATCAGATCCCGGGGGCGAGGGGATGCACCCCGCAGAGCTGCTCTTTTCGGGATCACCACCAGGAGATTCGTACTTTGGGTGTTGAAGTGATGGGTTTAAGTGTGCAGAGCACCGAGTATCAGAAAGAGATGGTACAAAGGCTACACCTACCATTCCCGGTTTTGAGCGACGAGAATTTAGAATTTCAGAAGGCACTTAAGCTTCCCACTTTTCAAGCGGCAGGTATGACTCTTTTAAAGCGAGTCACCCTCATCGCACGGGATGGGCTTATTGTTGCTGTCCATTACCCCGTATTTCCAAGTGATAGCGACCCTCAGTGGGTGATTGAACGGTTGAGAGACTTGTCTTCGCAGACTTGAGGGTTCGAATCCCCAACCCCACCAAAAATAGGGGGGGTCGAAAACTGAGCGAGTTAGTTAAACAATCTCCTCTGGGCCGCCAGAAGATTCTAACTAGCTATTCGGTCCGCCCAGAGAGAGGGTTTTGCTAGGCGGCGTGTTTAGCGCGTGTTGAGGGTCCCTTCGCTAATCTTTCAGCCATACGCGTCTGCCAGCCAGGTCCAGTTGCCTTCCAGCGTTCGATGACATCCGGAGGTAGACGAAGGCTAATCATTTGACGCGGATTCTCTGATTTTGGTCTCCCACCGTCAGCTAATGGCGGAGTAAAAGCCCACGAACCTGAAAAGGCCTAAGTTCAGGCCTTTTCTGCGCTTGTAGACAAAGACGTGAATTGGAACTTCATCAAAATCTCATCTTCAGAGGCTGTCTCAAAAAATAATTCAACCGCCTCCCGCAAATTTGCCGACGCCTCTTGGACTGTATCTCCCTGGCTTGCGACGTCAACTTCTGGGCAAAAGGAAACATAGCCGTCTCCCTCCCGTTCAATTACCGCGGTAAATTGCCTGTTCATCGACATACTATTTCCTCTTGGGTACGCTGGAGCTAAACGCTAAAGCAACATTAAAGCGTGTGGCGTCGGTTTGAGCAAGTGCTTTGGCGAGGCAGCCCTTATCGACCATGCTAGGGGCTGATCTTAAAGCGTCGGTTAACCCGACGTTTCCGCACAAGGGGCTGAAGTCGGGCCCCTTTTTTATACGTTCTCAATTTTCAGTAAGAGGGCAGCAAGTACTGCTCGCGCCGATTCCGAGAGGGCTTGTGACTTACGAGCAACAGTATTCATCTGAACTACTACACTTTGTGCTGACGCCACGCAGCCCCCATTTTGAAAAATTTGCTGATACAGCGTCATTGAGCTGTGATGGACTGGCTGGCGTTTTACAACGCAACCAGCCTACACTCTACGCTGGGTTATACGAGTCCAATGAAGTTTGAAAAAAGCTGGTGGGCTGCCCAGCAAAGAAAGTCTGCCTAATGTCCTCAGTTATGGGATGCGTTAAACGGGGGCAAGTTCAAAACAAGCGCAGGGTTGCGCGTAATTCAAATTGTACATACAATAAAATGGTACAAGTTTCCTATGATCCAAACAAAAACAAGCAAAACATTGAAAAGCGTGGCTTGTCTTTTGCAGATGCAGCTTCGTTCGAGTTTGAGACTGCGCTCATCCAAATTGACCAACGGGTTGACTACGGTGAAACGCGCTATGTGGCTTTAGGGCTGCTACATGGGAGATTGCACGTGCTGTGCTTTGCTGAAACGGCTGATGGTATTCGGGTTATTAGCTTTCGTAAGGCCAACCAAAGAGAGGTCAACCGCTATGCCAAAGTCCAAGCCACTAGTTGAAGATAACGGAGAGGTGCGCGAACTGAGCCTTCGCGACATGCAGCACATGCAAACCGCCAAAAAGGCGCTACCCACATCGTTGCAAGCCAAGTTGCGTTCACGCGGGCCTCAAAAAGCACCAACAAAAGAGCGTGTCACGATTCGCCTTTCACCTGAGGTTGTGCAGCCATTTCGTCAAACGGGAGCTGGTTGGCAGTCAAGGCTAGACGCTGCACTTAAAGATTGGCTGCGCTCTCATAAACCGGCGAGTGCATCCAGATAAGTTGGGTTGTTAACGCAATTCGCTTCCACCCGGCCTTTCCCGGAGCACTTGTCTTAGGAACGCGCAGATTTTGTCGACAATATTGGCAAAATCGTTGAAACATTCGGCCTTAAAGCTAACCCTTAAACCATGACCCATACTAACGGTAAGCGCTGGGCTCTGACTGGGCCCTGCTCGCACAATATTTTATTTCCTGAGGCTCCGGTGGGTAGTTCTCGGAATTGCAGCAGCCGATCGGCAACTGGTGGCCAGACGCCCAGCCCCTTGCAGTGGGCTGAGAGCGTGAAGAATATCGGCGGTAAACTGGAGATTGCCTACTTTGACAATATGGCGCATGCAGCATTTCTTGGGCCATTGTCGTTGGGGCAGAATACCTGGAGTAGCGGAGAGACCTTTGGGTCTTCTACTGGTGCTAGTGATGCTGCGCGTGCGGAGTTTTTAAAAGCTATGTTGGACTTCATAGATAGGAATAAGTAGCTCACCGCTCCCACGGCCTAGGCCTGCGCTTGGCCTGTAATTCTTGGATCGCCATCTCGCCCATGAGCGGTGCGGCGTAGAACCGATCGATCATCTCGGGGCTGGTTCGGGCGTTTCTCGCAAGTTTCAGTGTGTCGATGCTGGCCGGCACTAGACGAGTTCAAGCGTCTTTATGGAATGATAGGTATCGCGCTGGGCCAATTCCCATAGGTCAAACGTTTGCTGCATACGCAACCAAATCTGCGGCCCGTTCCCTAGTGCCTTACCTAAACGCATAGCCATGTCCGGCGTCACCGTGCGTTTTTCATTTACGAGTTCAGAGACGCTAAGGCGGGACACACCGATCCAATCGGCGAAGTCCTTTTGGGTCATCTTAAGCGCAGGCAGGACATCCTCACGCAGCACAGCACCAGGATGAGTTGGCCGACGATTAGGGTTGCGTAGAGATTGAGTGGCCATATTAGTGATAGTCCTCTAGGTTGACAACGATGACATCTTCACCATCGAAGGCGAATATGATGCGCCAATTTCCAGAGACAGTCATGGCCCATTGGCCCTTTCTGTCACCCTTTAGCGGGTGCAAGAACATGCCAGGAATCGCTAAATCTTGTGGTTTGCAGGCATCGTCGAGCAAATCCAAGATGCGTTGAATCCTCTGTTGATGCTGCGCTCGGATACCCTTGGTTTCGCCACGGCGAAAGAAGCGCTCAAGGCCTTTATGCTGGAAATGCTTGATCACACTCAGAGTGTAATGTGCATAAGTATTTTTTGCAATCTGTAAGATTGCATTAGATTAAAGTATCGAACCTGTTCTAAGGGGCGCGTTGTGAGCAGGCCCCTGCCCACCGCCAGGACAGGAACAAAGTGGACTTCTCCCAATTGCGGCATCGGGTACTGAGTTAAAAGAGGGGGCCCGCTTAGAACGTTTTAGGGGCGCTCTAACTTCTCCACGGAGGACTTGCAGGGCCAACTGGGCGGAAAAATCCTGCTAATGCGTTGATTTTAATGAGAAGACCGAATCGGTTGGAGCCTTCACACGGCAGGGGTCACAGGTTCAAACCCTGTCGCGTCCACCAAAAATCCCCATTATTTTCAGACGCTTAAGCCAAAAAAGTCAGGCAGGGTCTGACCAAAAAGTAGTTAACTCCACAGTTAACTACTTTTCTGACATTTTCAGGGGCTGGGCAAGGGCAGGGCCTGACCACCAAACGTCGGGTAACCCGGCACTTCCTGGGAAGGTGTTAGCATCTTCGGATGATTGATTGGTTAAATTGCCCCGAAGTCGAAAGCTCTGCAGACAGAGTCAGTGGCGCTTGGGTTTTTGTTGGCTCTCGGGTACCCTTTGCAGCGCTGTTTGAGAATCTTGAGGATGGGGTGTCGGTGAAGGAATTCACCGAGCTCTTTCCGGGTGTAAGGCTTGCTCAGGCAAGGGCGGTTCTGGAGTTCGCGGCCAAGCACTCGCTCACTGCTGCGTGAAGGTTCTGTTTGACCAAGGCACGCCTGTGCCGCTCAGAGAATCGCGATAGTCGTCTTAAGGTGCTGCGTAGAACCGATCGATCATCTCTGGGCTGGTTCGGGCGTTTCTCGCGAGTTTCAGTGTATCGATGCTGGCGCCATAGAGCAGCCGTCTTAACTCCAAAACCAATTACCTTGTAACGCCGCCGTATAAACGCGTTTTTACTCAGCCGGTAACAGGTAAGAATCCGCATCATTTTAGGGGCCCGTTCACGCTACGGAGGAAAATGACTTTTCCCAGAGCGAAGCAACGGTAGCCCCTGCCCGCGGCCAGAATTACGGCTTACTGGCATCAAAGGCCCGAAACACTATGGCCAGGCCGGGTGTGCGCTACATGGCTGAGGTGAAGCCGCCGTCGACCGTCATGATCAGGCCGTTGACAAAGGAGGCCTCGTCCGAGGCCAGGAACACCGCTGCCGGCCCGATCTCGTCCAGATGCCCCCAGCGGCCTGCGGGGGTTCGGGCCTGCACCCACTGGTTGAACTCAGGGTTGTCAATCAGGGCAGTATTCATCTCCGTCGCAAAAAACCCTGGGGCAATGCAATTGACGGTGATCTGCTGGGGCGCAAGCTCGACCGCCAGTTGTTTGCACAACGCATGAACCGCCCCCTTGCTGGCCACATAGGCAGAGATGGTCGGCCGGGCATTGATGGCGCTCATCGAGCCAATCAGGATGATGCGACCCTTCCTGCGTTCGATCATTCGTGGCGAGACCGCCTTGCAAAGCACCCAGATGGCACTGAAGTTGGTTTTCATGACCTGCTCGAAATCGGCATGGTCAAAGTCCTGGATCGGGTGGCGGTGGTTGATACCGGCATTGGCCACCAGGATATCCAAGTCGCAATTTTGCTGCTGCAATTGATCGATACAGGTGCGTGCTGCCTCGAAATCGCAGACATCGAAGGGGGCGGTCTGGGCCGACAGCCCCTGCGCCTGCAGGCTTTGGGCACGCTGCGCGAGGGCGCCAGCATCCCTGGCATTGAGGACCACATGGGCGCCAGCCCGGGCCAGGGACTGGGCCATGGCCCAGCCCAGTCCGCGCGAGGCCCCGGTGACCAGCGCGGTTTTGCCACTGAGATTGAACACGCAAGGACTCCTGCCAGGGTAGACGGGCGGGGAATACCCGAGAATTAATTCTACACCTCACTCCACCAAACAGGAACTCTGGTCTGTCTTGCTTAGGCGCTGCCAGCGCCCGATACAGGCGTATGGACTGTTGCGGGCGTTCAGTCACCCACTCGCCGGGGTGTCACCTTCTACACCGGCGGTACCAGCATTGCAGTGGTTGCCGAACACATGGCTGCCCATGACATCCGATGTCTGTTGGGTCCGTCGGCCTTAGTGCCTCTGGTGGTCGCGTTGGACCACCTTGCCCGGGTTCATGATGTTGTCAGGGTCCCATGCCTCTTTAATCTGCCGCATGAGTGCGACAGATTCGGCCCCGAGTTCTTCTTGAAGCAGGTCGATCTTGTGCCGCCCCACGCCGTGCTCTCCGGGGTCGATGGGAAAGAAAAGGCCCGTGTGCCGAATCTCCTGGCTGAGCTGGTTACGCGTGACTCCGGCCTGCACCGTGGCCATGAGGTCTTCCTGGTGCACTGCAAGCACCTGGTTCATCGGGGTAAGGTCTAGGGCCACGCCCCCTTCAAAGGCCAATACATGGCCCTCAAGCGACGACCCCGCGCCAAAGGCAATGATGGGCACCTTATAGTGGGCGCAGGCCTTAACAAGGTCTTGCACTTCTTCTGTGGACTGGGCGAATACCACCGCATCGGGCGGGGTGACGGGGTAGGGAGATTCGTCGCGACCGTGCTGGTCGCGTACCGCCGGTACCATGCTGAACCGGGCGCCGAACCGGGCGGTGAGTTGTTGAATGAGCCCATTGGGCAGGGGTTTTTGTGGTGCAATAGCATCGCGTTTCATACAGACAAGATAGCAGAATCTATGACCCCAGCGATAGTGTCTAAGCTGCCCCATGTGGGCACTACCATTTTTACCGTGATGTCGGCTCTGGCCTCAGAGAAGAATGCTGTGAACCTGGGCCAGGGATTTCCGGACTTTGACTGTGACCCCGCGCTAATTGACGCCGTAAGCCTTGCCATGCGGCAGGGCCACAACCAGTACCCGCCCATGGCAGGGGTGGCAGTATTGCGCAGCAGCATTGCTGCCAAGATCAAGACCCTCTATGGGACCGACTACGACGCCAACACCGAAATCACCGTTACTGCCGGGGCGACCCAGGCCATTTTGAATGCAGTGCTTGCCACCGTACGGCCGGGTGACGAGGTGATTGTTTTCGAGCCCTGCTACGACAGCTATATTCCCAATATAGAGATGGCCGGCGGGACCGTGGTGCGGGTGCCGCTTACGCCAGGCAGCTTTCGTCCCGACTTCACCAAGATTGCCGCGGCCATCACACCCAAGACGCGGCTCATGGTTATTAACTCCCCGCATAACCCCAGTGCAACCGTCTGGACCGAAGACGAGATGCGCGCGCTCGAGGCCCTGCTGGCGCCCACCCAGGTTCTGCTGATCAGCGACGAGGTCTATGAGCATATGGTCTATGCCCCTGGCCGTCACTTAAGCGCTGCGTCATACCCTGGCCTGCGCGACCGTGCCTTCGTCATTTCCAGCTTTGGTAAGACTTATCACGTGACGGGCTGGAAGGTGGCCTACTGCGCTGCGTCGCCAAGCCTGACGGCAGAGTTTCGTAAGATCCATCAGTTCAATGTCTTTACTGTGAATACCCCGGTGCAGGTGGGTCTGGCCCAGTACATGCAAAACCCGGCACCGTACCTGTCGCTGCCGACGTTTTATCAGCGCAAGCGCGACCTCTTTCGCCAGGGTCTGGCAAAGACCAAGTTCACGCTCTTGCCCAGCGAGGGCAGCTATTTTCAGTGCGCCCGCATCGATGGGCTCTCGGTTTCCGAAAAAAACCTAAGCGAGTCGGACTTCTGCCGCTGGCTTACCAGCGATATTGGTGTGGCGGCCATACCCTTGTCAGCCTTTTATGCCGATGGCTTTGACCAGCGCACCATTCGGTTCTGCTTTGCCAAGAAAGACGAGACCCTGCAGCTCGCGCTGGATCGGCTGGCCCGGCTGTAGGGCAGCCACCTTGTTTTTTTATTCGGTACGAGGGCAGGCGAATCCCAGCCATTAGGCCAATGAGTGGTGCCCCACACACGGGGATTACGACTGGGCTTTCCCTTGAATGTCGGCTATCGCGGCCCGTGAGGTAATGTGCTGCGGGTCGGTACAGAGCTCGATTACTGCGGGTCGGCCCGCGTCTAGCGCAGCGAGCGCTTCGGTGAGCGCGGGTAGAAACTCGCTGGTCTTGCGCACCCGCGCACCGAAGGCGCCGTAGGCCTGGGCAAGGGCGGCAAAGTCGGGGTTGTTTAGTTCGGTACCCCATACCCGCTGGGGGTAGTGCCGCTCCTGGTGCATGCGAATCGTGCCGTACATGCCGTTGTTACAGATGAGCACCAGCACCCCTGCCTGGTACTGCACGGCCGTGGCGAGTTCTTGCCCGGTCATTAAAAAGCAGCCATCGCCTGCAAAGCAGACCACTGGTCGTTTGGGCTCTGCAAGTTTTGCGGCAATGGCCGCGGGCAGCCCATATCCCATGGCGCCACTGGTGGGCGCCAACTGGCTGCGAAAGCCTCGGTAGCGCCAGAACCGATGCAGCCAGCCCGCATAGTTACCCGCACCATTGGTGATGACGGCGTCTTGGCCGAGCGCCTCTTGCAGCTGTTGAACCACTATGGCCAGGTCGACATAGTCGCTGGCCTCAGACGATGGTGCTGTAACGGTTGCCGTGCTGTCTGCAAGATAGGTCGCATGCAGGTCTGCCGTATCCCGGGCCCAGCGGGCATCGCGCAGCAACGGCACATGCGGCAGGTTCTGGGCAAACTCGGGCAGGCCGCTGTTGATCAACAGATCAGCCTGGTAGACCCGGCCGAGTTCCTCTGCTCCGGCATGCACATGAATCAGGGTCTGTGCCGGGCGGGGGGACTCAACCAGGGTGTAGCCGCTGGTGGTCATTTCTCCTAAGCGCGCGCCGATGACCACGAGTGGGTCGGCATGCCGAATGGCCTGTGCGAGTGCCTTGTGCGGGCCGATGCCCGCGTGGCCGATATAGCAGGGGTGGTGGTTGTCAATGAGGTCTTGGCAGCGAAACGAGGTGGCAACTGCGATGCCATAAGACTCTGCAAAGTCGGCCAGGGCAGTGCAGGCTGCAGCATTCCAGCCGCCGCCCCCGAGCAGAAGCAGGGGCCGCTTTCCATTTTGAACTAGCCTGCCCAGTTCTTGCAGCTGCGTTAAGGCAGGCGATGCCGCAACCCGTTGGTAGGGCTGTAAAGGGCGAGGGGTGGGTACTGTCTCGGAGACTGACTTGGGTACAGAGACGCTATCTGCGAGCATGTCCTCAGGCAAGGCCAGCACCACTGGCCCCGGTCTACCCGACACGGCCAGATGAAAGGCATGGCTGATCATTTCATCA
Source organism: Betaproteobacteria bacterium (assembly GCA_016868305.1). Classification (GTDB taxonomy): domain Bacteria; phylum Pseudomonadota; class Gammaproteobacteria; order Burkholderiales; family Burkholderiaceae_A; genus Hahnella. The sequence continues at coordinate 9,847 of VGHK01000048.1, forward strand.
ATACGGTCTGCCCGATCGATCTGCCCCACCCACTTGGCCATCTGCCCGAACATGCGCCGGTAGTCGACTTCTTGAAAGGCCTCACGTTCCACAAAGTCAGAGCCTACCTGTCCGATGAGCAGCACCATGGGGGTGGAGTCTTGGTAGGCCGTGTGCAGGCCAATAGCGGCGTTGCTCGCCCCCGGTCCACGGGTGACGACACAGACGCCCGGCGTGCCTGTGAGCTTGCCGTGGGCCTCGGCCATGTTGGCCGCGCCACTCTCGTGGCGACAGACCACTAGGTGAATCTGTTCGCGTAGGCTGTAGAGGCCATCAAGCAGAGGCAGAAAGCTCTCGCCCGGCACGCAGAACACCCGCGTGACACCATGCAGCGCAAGGGCCTGAGCCAGTATCAGGCCAGCGGGCTTTTCGGTCATGCGCGCTTGGACTGCAGAAGAGACCACACCTTGTAGGGAGTAAAGGGCACCTGAAAATCGGGCTGGCTTGGGTCTATGCCATGCCGGGCCAGGGCATCGGCAATCGCGTTCACCAGGGCCGGGGTGGCACCGATCGTTCCGAGCTCTCCCACACCCTTCACGCCCAAAAGGTTGGTAAGGCAGGGGGTGGACTGGTCGAGCGCGGTCTTAAATTCGCCATGCATGAAATCGGCCCGGGGCAGGGTGTAGTCCATGAGGCTTCCGGTGAGCAGCTGGCCCGACTCGGGGTCGTAGACCATTTGCTCGCACAGCGCCTGGCCAATACCCTGCATGGCACCGCCGTCGAGCTGGCCAAGCACAATGGTCTCATTTACCACACGTCCCACATCGTTTACCGACGAATAGGCCTCAATGCGTACGACCCCTGTGGCCGGGTCGATGGTGGCCTCGCAGATATGGCAGGCGTTGGGCCAGCTTGCCGCCTCAGCCGTGGTGGTGCTGTCGATGGTGATGCAGTGATCCGCCTGGGCCTGGGCCACTTCGGCCAGGGTCTTCTTGATGTCCGTGCCGGCCACCGTGAATACCCCTTGGGAGTAGACGATGTCGTTGGGCGACACCTCCATGGCCTGGCCGGCTAACTGTTTGGCCTTCTCCAGTGCCTGTGTGGCGCCATCAGAGGCGGCACTTCCGCCGGTAAAGAGCGAGCGCGACCCGGCGCTGCCATAGCCATTGGCCAGATCGGTGTCGCCGAGAACCACCTTGATTTTCTCGGGCGGAAGGTCAAAGACCTCTTTGACAAGCTGCACAAGGCTGGTCCGAATGCCCTGGCCCATGCCCGCGACCGCAGAGTGCAGTTCCACCGATCCATCGCCTTGTACGACCACCCGCACGGTTTCGCTCAGCGACCCGCCGCCTGTCCATTCCAGAAAAGTAGCAGTACCGAGCCCGCGCCAGAGCCCTTGCGCCGCGCTTTCTTGTGCGCGCTTCTCAAAGCCTGCCCAGTCGGCCTGGGCCACGGCCTGGTTCATGACCGACTCAAACTTGCCGGAGTCGTAGACCTGGGCCATCGGGTTTTTGTAGGGCATCTGGTCGGGCCGAATAAAGTTGCGCCGACGAAGTTCAAGACGGTCGATGCCGGTTACGCGTGCCGCCTCGTCCATGAGGCGCTCGATGGTAAGAATGGCCTCGGGTCGTCCGGCGCCTCGGTAAGGGCCGGTGGGCGCCGTGTGGGTCATGAACCCTTGGTAACGAAAATCTACGGTAGGGATGTCATAGACCCCCGTTTGTACGCGAGGCCCGATCATGATCTGAATGGCCGCGCCGGCAATGGTGGGGTAGGCCCCCAGGTTGGCCGCGCCATGCACCTTCAAGCCCAGAATTTTGCCTTGCGCATCCAGGGCCAGCGCCGCCTGGGTGCGCACCCCACGGCCATGCAGGCTTGCCAGAAAGTCTTCGCTGCGGTCCGCTGTCCAGCGAATGGTGCGCTTCAAATGCTTTGCGGCGCAGGCCACCACCAGGTCTTCGGCATAGACCCCAGTCTTCATGCCAAAGCCACCGCCCACATCGAATATGCGCACGCGCACGGTGTTGGGGGGAAGGCCCAGGATACTCTGGGCCATGTCGCGCACGGCGGTGGGCATCTGGCTACTGAGTTCAATGATCAAACGATCACCTTCGGGGTAGGCCCGGCTGGTGCGCGGCTCAATGGTGACCGCAGCCAGGCGGCGGTGGTCGAGCCTAAGCTGCACCACGTGGGCGGACTTTTGAAACGCGGCCTCGGTGGCGGCGGCATCGCCAAAACGGGTCTCGGCCACGGGGCCACGGGGCAGGGGTTCTGCGCTCAGGCTGGCCTCAAAGACATCGTCGGGCATGTCTGCACAGACCTCCAGTGGGTCGAAGTCGACGACGATAGATTCGGATGCGAGCAGTGCCTGCGACTTGGTCTGGGCGATTACGGCTGCCAAAGGTTCGCCTACAAACCGCACGGTGTCGGTGGCCAGGATGGGCCGCGGGGCCACCGGGGCAAGGCTGCCATCAGCCCGCTTAAAGGCGGCCTGGGCGGGCATGGGGTTCACACCCAGCGACGCCAGATCGGCTCCGGTAATAACGGCAACCACGCCTTCTGAGGCCTTGGCTGCGGTGCAGTCTATGGCGCGGATCTTGGCATGGGCGTAGGGCGACCTGAGGAAGACAAGGTGTAGCTCGTCGCTGCGATGCAGGTCATCAACAAACTGGCCTTTGCCAAGCAGCAGGTCTTGGTCTTCTACACGCGCGAGGCTGTCGCTGCGGCCAAACCGCTCGGGGATATCGTGCATCACGGGGAGAGCTCCTGAGGGATAAAATGGGATTTTAATGCGCAGGGATGAAGAAACATGCCGTGGCCCGTAATTTTGTCCTGTGTTTTCGTAGGGCTGCCAGTCTTTGGGTTTCTCCTTGGGATTCCGTGGCTTGGTCTGCTTGTGGGCGCTGCGGTGGTGCCGCTGGCGGAGTGGCTCTGGGGGCCACGCTCAGGGGGAAGGCCGATTGGTTCGGACTGGGTACTTCGCCTGCTTATGGTTGCGGTGATCGCGCAGATACTCCTACTGGCGGCCCTTGCGCCGACTCTTGCCGGTATGCAGTGGCTCTGGCTGGCCTTATCCATGGGCTATGTGGCGGGGGGTGCAGGCATCGTGCTTGCCCATGAACTGGGGCATCGTCGCTCAGCACTTGATCAGTGGCTATCGCGCGTTCTTCTGGCTTGTGTGGCCTGGGGCCCATATCGGGTGGAGCATAACCGTGGCCACCATCGGCATGCGGCCACGTTCGATGATCCCGCTACGGCCCGCGCAGAGGAGTCGCTCTACCGGTTTTTGCCCCGGTACCTGCGCGGTGTCTATCTGAACGGCTGGAGGCTCAGCAGGCACCCCACCGCCCGCTGGCACGAGGCAGGCGTGCTGGTGGGCTTGTCTGTGGCAATTGCGCTGCTGCTCTGGCTGGTCGGGGGAATAACGGCGCTTGGCTTCTGGCTGGTGCAAGCCGCCACCGCGGTATTTCTTGTGGCGGCAGTGGACTATATCGAGCACTGGGGCCTGGTGCGTGGCAAGACCGCCGATGGCCTGGAGCGCATGGGGTCAGACCATACATGGGACTGCGGCAATGGTCTTGCTGAGGCCATTCTCTTTAACCTGCCCCGCCATGCCCACCATCACCTTGCGCCGGGGGAGCAGGGTCATGCGCTGCGTCGTATTCCAGAGGCCCCACAGATGCCCACGGGGTATGCAGGCATGGTGCTCTTGGCCGCGATTCCCTGGGCCTGGTTTTGGGTGATGCAGCCCAGGCTGGAGCAGGTGCGGGGCGAGTCGTCTGCCTAGCGGTGCCAGTGATCACGATACAATTCAATCCATGGAAGCGTGGCAGAGCGGTTGAATGCACCGGTCTTGAAAACCGGCGAAGGGGCAACTCTTCCGTGAGTTCGAATCTCACCGCTTCCGCCAAATAGAAAACGGCCCCAGCCGAGTTGGCATGGGGCCGTTTTTGTTGGTCAAGACAGCAGACTGACCTTTTGGCCGATTAACCCATTGTGTAGATCACGTACATGAGAGCCACATAAGCCACTGGCACGATCGGTGTAAATATCTTGGCCAGTGTCATCGACTCCGTGTTTGCGCTCTTC
>VGHK01000049.1 GCA_016868305.1 Betaproteobacteria bacterium
TCTTCCATACTGGTGGATGAAGAGCGCCATGCCATGGATGTTGTGGTCGATGAGTCAGAGCTGGCCGTTGCCATTGGCCGTGGTGGCCAGAACGTACGTCTGGCATCAGAGCTCACGGGCTGGCAGATCAATATCATGACCTCTGACGAGTCCACTGCGCGTGCGGAACAAGAGCGTCAGGCGCTACTGGCCACATTTATGCAAAAGCTCGATGTCGATTCCGAGGTGGCAGAGCTCTTGGTGGAAGAAGGATTTTCCAGTCTTGAGGAAGTCGCCTATGTGCCCATTGCCGAGATGATGCAGATTGAGGCCCTTGATGAAGACACCGTAAACGAGCTTCGTACCCGGGCCCGTAATGCGCTGCTTACCGAGGCCATCGTCAAAGAAGAAAAGCTTGAGACCACAGCGGCAGACCTGCTCGAACTCGAGGGCATGAGCCACGATATCGCAGCTAAGCTTGCCGATGCCAAGATTTTTTCCCGCGACGACCTGGCGGAGCTTGCCACCGATGAGCTCACCGAGATTACTGGCCTGAGTGATGCACAGGCTGCAGAGCTCATCGTAAAGGCCCGTGCCCATTGGTTTGATGACGCGTCAGACGCCCAGACTTCAGGAGGTGTATCCGTCGATGGCCGCTAACAATGTAGAGAGTTTCGCTGCCGAGCTAAAGCTCACAGTCGATGTCCTGATTGAGCAGCTCAAGGCGGCGGGGGTAAAGAAGTCCTCAGGCTCCGATAGCCTATCCGAGGCCGATAAGGAGCGACTGCTTGAGGCGTTGCGAAAGGCCCATGGTGGCGCCCAAGACACACCTCGCAAAAAGATCACCATCACAAAGCGCCAGACCTCTGAGATTCGTCAGGCCGACCCTTCGGGCAAGTCCCGCACGATTCAGGTGGAGGTCCGCAAGAAGCGCGTCTTTGTAAAGCGCGAGGAGTCCGAGGCTGTTGAAGCACCAGCCGCTGAGGCGCCGCCGGTTATTTCCGAAGATGAACTGGCACGCCGAGAGGCGGAGGCCCGTCGCCAACAGGAGCTTCTTGCCCGCCAGGAAGAGACCCGGCTCGCACGCCAGCGTGACGAAGAGGCGGCAGCAGCCCAGGCCCTTGCTTCCAGCCAGCCCGGTATGCCAGAGGCCCCGGCGGATGTGGGCATGGCAGGCGCCGAAACACCTGCGGCGGCTACAACCGAAGACGCCTCTGGGGCGCCAAAAAAATCGCGCGTGCGCAAGGTTACGGCGGTTGAGGCCGCAGCCGATAAGGCCACCGACGCCCGCAAGGCAGTGGAAGATGAGGTCGCGGCGATTAACCGCCTAATGACCGCAGCACGCACCGGAAAGCTGGCCGCCACTGCCAAGGCGCCAGAGCCTGCTAAGCCCGAGAAGCCTGCCGAAACCCCGGGCACCATGACGCTGTCAAAGCCAGCCAAAAAGCCAGGTGCAGAGCCGGAGTCTGACAAACCCAAAGACAAGAAGTCTGAAAAATCAGTCAAGTCGTCGCAGCTGTCATCCACCTGGCAAGAAGATGCCCAGAAGCGCCGTGCCCTGAAGACCCGTGGCGACATCACGGGTGGCACAGCAAACTGGCGCGGTGGGCCGCGATCGAAGCAGCGCGCCAGTAGCAACGCGGAGCAGTCGGCCTCCAGCTTTGTGGCGCCCACAGAGCCCATTGTGCGCGAGGTGCATATTCCCGAAACCATTACCGTGGCAGACCTCGCCCACAAGATGTCTGTTAAGGGCGCGGAGGTGGTCAAGACACTCATGCAGATGGGCCAGATGGTTACCATCAATCAGGTGCTCGACCAGGAAACGGCCATGATTGTGGTGGAAGAAATGGGCCATAAGGCAATTGCCGCCAAACTCGATGACCCTGAGGCGCTGCTTGTTGAGGCGGCAGAGACGGCGAGCCAGGACGAAGAGTCGATACCCCGTCCCCCGGTGGTCACCATCATGGGCCACGTCGACCACGGAAAGACCTCCTTGCTCGACACCATTCGTCGCACCAAAGTGGCCGATGCAGAGGCCGGTGGAATTACCCAGCATATCGGTGCCTATCATGTGCAGACGCCGCGCGGTGTGATTACCTTCTTAGATACCCCGGGTCACGAGGCGTTTACGGCCATGCGGGCGCGGGGCGCTAATGCCACCGACATCGTTATTCTGGTGGTCGCTGCCGACGATGGCGTTATGCCGCAGACCAAAGAGGCCATTTCGCATGCCAAGGCCGCGGGCGTGCCGATTGTCGTGGCGCTGAATAAAATCGATAAGCCAGAGGCCAACCCCGATCGTGTCAAGAGCGAACTCGTGGCAGAAGAGGTAATTCCCGAGGAGTTCGGTGGCGAGTCGCCCTTCATTCCGGTGTCTGCAAAGACCGGGCAGGGCATTGAGATGCTGCTTGAGAATGTGCTGTTGCAGGCCGAGGTGCTCGAGCTCAAGGCGCCGGTTGCTGCCATGGCCAAGGGCCTGGTTATCGAGGCGCGGATTGATAAGGGCCGAGGCCCAGTCGCTACTGTGCTGGTGCAGTCTGGCACGCTAAAGAAAGGCGACATTATTCTTGCGGGAAGTGCCTTCGGTCGGGTGCGGGCAATGCTTAATGAAACCGGGCGACAGATTGATGATGCGGGCCCGTCTATTCCCGCCGAAATCCTGGGCCTTACCGAAGTTCCGCATGCGGGGGACGAGATGATCGTTCTGGGCGATGAGCGCAAGGCGCGCGAGATTGCCCTGTTTCGTCAGGGCAAGTTTCGTGATGTACGTCTGGCAAAGCAGCAGGCCGCCAAACTTGAGAACATGTTTGAAAACATGGGTGAGGGTGCAAAGGTCTTGTCGCTTATTGTCAAGGCCGATGTGCAGGGCTCCCAAGAGGCCATCTCGACCGCGATGCAGAAGCTCTCTACCGATGAGGTGCGGGTGAACGTGGTGCACGCGGCCGTAGGTGCCATTACCGAGTCTGATATCAACCTTGCCATAGCCTCTAAGGCTGTTGTTATTGGGTTTAATGTGCGTGCAGACCAGTCGTCTCGTAAGCTTGCCGAGGCAAACGGTATTGACCTTCGGTACTACACCATTATTTACGACGCTGTCGATGATGTGAAGAACGCCATGCAGGGCATGCTCGCGCCCGAAAGACGCGAGCAGGTGCTTGGCCTGGTCGAGATTCGGCAAGTCTTTAAGGTCTCGCGTCTGGGCAATATTGCAGGCTGTATGGTGCTCGAGGGAATTGTCCGCCGCGGAGCCCAGGTGCGCCTGCTGCGCGATAACGTCGTTATCTGGACGGGTGAGCTTGATTCGCTTAAGCGGTTTAAGGACGATGCCAAGGAAGTCAAAGAGGGCTTTGAATGCGGCCTGACCCTGAAGAACTACGATGACATTCAGGAAGGAGATCAGCTTGAAGTCTTCGAGATCCAGGAAATCGCCCGAACGCTCTAGCGCCGCGATCGGCCGCGGGTTTCGCGTGGCCGATCAGATTCAAAAAGACCTTGCTGTCTTGCTGATGACAGAGGTGAAAGATCCGCGCATTGGCATGGTGACCATCACTGAGGTTGAGGTGAGCCCAGACTATTCGCATGCCAAGGTCTTTTATTCTGTTCTGCCCGACTCGGAAGAGCAGCGGCAGCGCTCGGCGGCTGGCCTTGCCGCGAGTCGCGGATTCTTACGAGGGCGACTCGGACGACTGCTGCAGATTCACCAGACGCCCGAACTGCACTTTGTACTTGACGACTCGGTGGCACGTGGGGCGGCACTCAGCCAGCTGATAGACCATGCCGCCCGCCTGAGTGACCTCTCCGAATCTGGGCCTGACAGCGCGACTGGCCACACGGGTTCAGCCAGCCCTGATAGTCTGCCGGGCTCTGGCGTTCAAACGTCCTAGTACTGTGACCATGGCGCCCAACCCTTTTAAAAAGATGGTACGCCGTGCGGTGCATGGCGTGCTCTTGGTCGATAAGCCTGTGGGCCCTTCGTCTACCAAGGTACTGGGACGCATCAAAGGGATGTTTCGCGCCCAGAAGGCTGGGCACGGTGGAACCCTAGACCCCATGGCCAGCGGTATGCTGCCGATTCTTCTCGGAGATGCCACTAAGTTTGCGCAGGCGGGGCTCGATGCGGATAAGTCGTACCGCGCCCAGATTCGTCTGGGGCAGACCAGCGATACGGGAGATGCCGAGGGGCAGTTATCGCAGCCGCAGCCGGTGTCGTGCACACGCGAATCAGTTGAGGCCGTGCTGCATGGGTGCCTCGGCCCTCAGATACAGATTCCTCCGATGTACTCTGCCCTGAAGCATCAGGGCCGCCCCTTGTATGCCTATGCCCGCGAGGGCAGGTCGATCGCCCGCGAGGGCCGAGAGATCGTAGTCCACGAGATTAGGCTTGACGCCTGGAATAGCCCCGATCTCACGGTTACGGTGCGGTGTAGCAAGGGAACCTATATTCGTACCCTGGCTGAGACTATTGGCCAACGGCTTGGCTGCGGCGGGTATCTTACGGGGCTTCGCCGTACCGGTCTGTCAGCCTTCACGGAGGCTGATATGGTCTGCCTTGATACCCTGGATGCCTTTGCCGCCCAGCATTCCTCGCCCCAACAGGCTAACGACACAGCCCAAGAGTCGCGCAACCTGCCCGCCTTGGATAGGCTGCTGCTGCCTGTTGATGCCCTGATTGCCCACTGGCCTGAGCTCGCGCTCACAGACCAGCAGTCGCAAGATTTTCTGCACGGCAGGCAGCTGGCGTGTAGCTTGGCCATGCCGCAGCCGCCCGAAGGCCAGGCTATTCGTATTAAAGATGCACAGCAGCGTTTTCTGGGGGTGGCGCATTTTTCATTGGGAATACTGCGCCCGAAACGGCTTGTTGCCTCCGACCCTTCCGCCATTTCATCTCTTGGAGATTCTTAATATGCGCCAGCTGCGCAACATTGCCATCATTGCCCACGTTGACCACGGTAAGACCACCTTGGTTGATAAGCTCTTACAGCAGTCGGGCACCTTTCGTGCCCACCAGGCCGTCAACGAACGGGTTATGGATTCCAACGACCTTGAAAAAGAGCGCGGCATTACCATTCTTGCCAAGAACTGTGCGGTGGAGTACGAGGGTACCCATATCAACATTGTTGATACCCCCGGACACGCAGACTTTGGCGGCGAGGTGGAGCGTGTGCTCTCCATGGTCGATGGTGTATTGCTACTCGTTGATGCCGTCGAGGGCCCCATGCCACAAACGCGTTTTGTTACCCGCAAGGCGCTTGCCCAGGGGCTCAAGCCCATTGTGGTGGTCAACAAAATTGACCGTCCGGGTGCGCGCCCCGACTGGGTGGTGAGCCAGACCTTCGACCTCTTCGATAAGCTCGGTGCCACCGAGGAGCAGCTGGATTTTCCGGTGGTCTATGCCTCTGCCCTACAAGGCGTTGCCAGTCTCAGCCATGCTAGGTTGGGCACCGATATGCGCCCCCTGTTTGAGTCGGTGCTCAAGTATGTGCCCGTGCGCGATGACGATAGCGAAGGGCCTCTACGCCTTCAGATCTGCTCACTAGACTACAGCAGCTATGTGGGCAAGATTGGTATTGGGCGGGTGGCCCGTGGCCGGATTAAGCCACTGCAAGAGGTAGTGATTCAAGATGGGCCCGAGGGCATGCCCATGAAGGCCCGGGTGAACCAGGTCTTGAAGTTTAAGGGCCTGGAGCGCGAGACGGTTGACCAGGCAGAGGCCGGCGATATCGTTCTTATCAATGGTATTGATGCGCTCAATATCGGCACTACGGTCTGCGACCCTGGCACGGTAGAGCCCTTTGAAATGCTGAAGGTGGACGAGCCCACGCTGTCAATGAACTTCATCGTCAATAGCTCTCCCCTGGCCGGACGCGAAGGCAAGTTTGTCACCAGCCGACAGATTCGCGAGCGCCTTGAGCGCGAGCTCAAGGCTAATGTAGCGCTGCGGGTTGAGTTTGGGTCTGACACCGACAGCTTCAAAGTCTCCGGCCGTGGCGAGCTGCACCTCACTATTCTTTTGGAAAATATGCGGCGCGAGGGCTATGAGCTGGCCGTATCTCGGCCGCGCGTGGTCTTTAAAGAAGACGCGCAGGGCGAGCGGCTTGAGCCCTACGAGATGCTTACGGTGGATGTCGAGCAGGAGCATCAGGGCCCAGTCATGGAGACCCTGGGCCTGCGCAAGGGCGATCTGCTTGACATGGTGCCCGATGAGAAAGGCCGCGTCCGGCTGGAGTACCGTATTCCGGCGCGCGGGCTCATTGGCTTTCAGGGCGACTTTCTCACCATGACCCGTGGTACCGGTCTTATGAGCCATATCTTTGATAGCTATGGGGCCTACAAGGGCGAGTTGTCCGAGCGACGCAATGGGGTCTTGGTCTCCCAAGACGATGGCCAGGCAGTGGCCTATGCCTTATGGAAACTGCAAGAGCGTGGCCGAATGTTTGTCTCCCCTGGCGATGTCTTGTATGAGGGCATGATTATTGGCATTCACTCCCGAGATAACGATCTGGTGGTCAATCCAGTAAAAGAGAAGAAGCTCACCAATGTGCGGGCCTCGGGCAAAGACGAGCATATCGACCTGGTAACCCCCATACAGCTCACCCTTGAGAAGGCCGTGGAGTTTATTGCCGATGACGAGCTGGTGGAGATTACGCCCAAGAGCATTCGCCTGCGTAAGCGCTATCTCGTAGAGCACGAGCGCCGTAAGGCGGCGCGCGAGGCGGCCTAATGTCTCGTCTTGCGCTGGCCTCTGCCCGTGCTGAGGCGATTCGACCGTTTTATGTCATGGAGATCATGGGCCGCGCCGAGCGCCGGCCCAAAGATGCCCCGCCGGTGGTAAGCATGGTGGTGGGTGAGCCCGACTTTCCGGCGCCTGCCCCGGTAGTGCAGGCGGCTGCCCAAGCGCTTGCCGAGGGCCGTATTCACTACACCTCTGCCATTGGTCTGGTGGCCCTGCGCGAGGCTATTGCACAAGACTATGCCGACCGTGATGCCATCCAGGTTTCGCCGGGCCGTATTGCCGTTACAGCTGGCGCCTCTGCAGGCCTGCTGCTTGCCATGGCCGCGGTGATTAATCCTGGTGATGAGGTGCTCATTACCGACCCTGGCTATCCCTGTAATCGCCAGTTTGTGCTGGCCTTGGGGGGAGTGCCCAAGACCATAGCCGTGCGGCCTGAGAACCAGTTTCAGCCCACGGCAGAAGAGGTGGCCAAGGCCTGGGGCCCGAATACCCGCGCGTTGCTTCTTGCAAGCCCCGCGAACCCCACCGGATGCATGGTTTCAGAGGCCGAGGCCCAGAAGATCTTTCAGGTTATCGAAGACCGCGCAGGCTGGCTTATTGCCGACGAGATCTATCTGCGACTGGTCTTTGCGGGCCACCGCCGGTCTTTGCTCTGCATCAGCGAGAACGTAATCTCGGTGAATAGTTTTTCGAAGACCTATTCGATGACCGGCTGGCGCTTAGGCTGGTTGGTGGTGCCCGACCGCCTCATGCCGGCCATTGAGCGGCTATCGCAGAATCTTTTTATTTCGCCATCCACACTCTCGCAGAAGGCGGCCATTGCCGCCTTTCATCCTGAGAGCAGGCGTGTGGCAGACGACTATCGCGCCCGGTATGTTGGCCAGGCCCAGTATCTTCTGCCTGCCCTGCAAAACTTAGGGTTTCGGCTACCCGCCCAGCCCGAAGGCGCCTTCTACGGTTTTTTTGATGTCTCGGCCCTCACCGACGATAGCTATGCCTTGTGCGAGGCGCTCTGCGATAAGGCCGGTGTCTTAATGGCACCGGGCAAAGACTTCACCGAGGTCGATGCCCATCGTTACCTACGGGTCTCGTTTCCCAAGCCGCTAGCCCAGTTGCAAAAGGGGGTCGCGCGACTCACGGCGTTCTTCTCATAAGCCTATTACGCTATTACGCTATTACGGTGACAGTTTACTTAATTCCCGTATATAATTCCGGTGACAGTTTACTTAATTCCCGTAGGGAATTAAGTAAACTGTCACCGGAATTCCCGGCAGCTATTTGCGGTGCGCAGCCCGAGGGACTGCAGGGGTTATTTGCGACGGAACGAAGGTGGAGTCGCGAATCTCCTGCAGGACACGAGCGCAATGCTCGCAGGACACGAGCGCAATGCTCGCAGAGCCCGAGCAATAGCTGACATTCAAGGCCGGTCCAGCCCATGACCAATCCCCTTCTTGCGCATCATCGTCACGATGCTGTTAGCGACCATGCAGCCGCAAAGCAAAGTCTAAAGACGCTTGGCTGGGCAGTTTCTATTACCGCCGCGTTTGCAGCCGTAGAGTTTTTCGGTGCCCTCTGGTCGGGGTCAGTGGCGCTGATGGCCGATGCCTTTCATATGGTGACTGATTCATCTGCCCTGTTTCTGGCCCTGGCCGCGCAGTGGCTTGCCAGCAGACCACCCACGCTGCGTCAGTCGTATGGCAATGGCCGCATTGAGGCACTGGCTGCGTTTATCAATGCCCTGGCAATGGCCGCTTTGGCTTCCTGGTTGAGTTTTAAGGCAATTGATCGGTTCTGGCATCCAAGGGCCGTTACGGGCGATATCGTGGTGTTGATTGGCAGTCTGGGCCTGCTGGTGAACATTCTGGTGGCCTGGCTGCTGTCCAGAGACCAGAAGAGCCTTAATACCAAGGCCGCCCTATTGCATGTGCTAGGCGACCTACTGGGTTCGGTTGCCGCGATTCTGGCGGGGGTGGTTATTCTTTTTACCGGCTGGACTCCCATCGACTCCATCCTGTCGCTGCTGGTCTGCCTGCTTATTTTTCGGGCCACCTTCATTCTCATTAAAAGTGCCTATGGCGTGCTTATGGACTCTGTGCCACAAGGCATCGACCTGCAGTTGGTGGGTCAGGCCCTTGAGGGCTATGACACCGTATCGGCGGTACATAACCTGCACATCTGGCAGTCTCGGCCAGGGTATGTTGTGCTCACGGCCCACCTTGAGGTTACAGACCTTACCCAGTGGTCTGGCCTAGTGGGCGAACTACAGGCCATGTTGCGTGACCGATTTGATATCGATCACGCAACGCTGCAGCCGGAGCTGATTTCATAGCACCCCTAGATGCGTTCCTCGCAGGGGGGTTGCAGGGGGAACGGGCGGGGGCTCTTAAACCTACGGAACCTGCAGCTCCTACAGCACCTGATAGACCTCGGCAGCGGTAAGCCGTGGGCCGCGCGGATAAATGCCCTCTTGCTTGGCCGTGCCGATATTCAAAAGAAAGTTAGCCTTATAGCGGCCATCGGGGAAGAAGGCCTCGTTTACCTTTTGGGCATCAAAGCCTGACATTGGGCCGCAGTCATAGCCCAAGGCGCGGGCCGCACAAATGAGGTAGGCCCCTTGCAGGCTGCCATTGCGAAAGGCGGCTTCTTGGGCGAGCGCGGCATTGTTCTCAAAGATGGGCTTGGCATCGTAGGCCGGAAACTGGCTAGGCAGGTGTTCAAAGAACTTTGTGTCATAGGCCACAACCACGGTTACCGAGGCAGACTCTACCTGCGGAATATTCCCAGGAGAAAGCGCGGGCTTAAGCTTTTCTTTCGCCGCTGCTGATCGAACGAACAGAAGCCTTACCGGCTGGCAGTTAAAGGCGGTGGGGCCCCATTTCATCAGATCGTAGAGTGCTGCAATTGCCGCATCGGACATGGGGCTGCCATCAAAGGCATGGGCGGTATGGGCCTTGTTGAATAACTGATCAAGAGCGCTGGGCGGAAGTGGTGCGTGCATAAAGAGAACTCCTTGGATTTGTGGATTACGAGCTAGCGCCCGCCGGTTTGAGCCCGCATATTAGCCCATTGACATGAGCAAATAGCGTGTCCGGGGCCATTGATACCCAACGGCCCAGACTGCTGTCGACCCCCACCGGTTCTCCTGCAGCCATAGGTTCCTTAAAGCCCGCCACCTGAATAAACCGAAACTTATTTTCTTTGCAGTCCATCTGCACCAAAAACCGATAAGAATGCCGTTCGTTTTCGTCTAGCTTATTCAGGTCTTTCAGCACCCATAAAACCTTGCGTGTGCCAGTGTCGCGCACCAGTTCTTTGTCGTAGTACCAGCCGGCCAGAGTTCCCCCGGGTAGACCCGTTGCAAACCGGGTCCACTGCGACTGGGCGCGTGCGTGCGGTGCGACCGCCAGAGAAAAAATAACTGTAATGAAAATGCCAAGGGTCTTCACAGGGCTAACAGCGATACGCATAGGGGAGTCAAAAGTTAGGGTAGTCTTAGCAGGTTATATGGCAAACACTTCCCGATCTGTTGCTGGTCTTGATTTTGGCACATTCCTGCTTCTGCTACTGCCCCCCTTGTTCTGGGCGGGCAACGCCGTGGTGGGGCGGCTCATGGTCGGCACGGTACCCCCGCTTACGCTAAACCTCCTTCGCTGGGTACTCGCTGTGCTGCTGTTGCTGCCATTGGCCTACAGGGTGGTGCGTCCCGGGGGTGTTGCCTGGCGGTACTGGCCGAGGTTCTTGCTGCTGGGGTTGCTGGGGGTGGGAAGTTACAACGGCCTGCAGTACATGTCGTTACTCACCTCAAGCCCTATTAACGTTACCCTGGTAGCCTCCATGACTCCGGTCGTTATCCTTGTAATCGGCCGGCTGTTCTACAGCGTGCCCGTTTCGCGAGGTGAGTCGATTGGCGCGGGCCTGTCCATTGTGGGTGTGCTGGTGGTTCTTGCGCGGGGCGACTGGCAGCGGCTTCTTGAACTCCAGCCCGTACCAGGAGACCTGTTCATGGTGCTGGCCTCTATTGTCTGGGCGGTCTATAGCTGGCTACTGGCCCGCCCCCGGCCAGGTAGCGAGCCAGAAGGCATTCGGGCCCAGTGGGCCGCCTTTCTTTTGGCGCAGATGGTCTTTGGGGTTGGATGGGCCGGTGCATTTGCTGCCGCAGAATGGGCCCTGTGGCCAGTGGTTTCGCCTGAGAGCCCCGGCCTGCAGATTGTCTGGGGCTGGCCCTTGGCCCTGGCAGTGGTCTATGTGGCTGTGTGCCCCGCGATTCTTGCCTATCGGGCCTGGGGGGTTGCGGTAGCAAGGGTAGGGCCCGCCCTTGCCGCGGTGGTGGTGAACCTCACCCCCTTGTTCGCTGCGCTCTTGTCAGTGACATTTCTCGGCGACACCTTAGAGCTCTACCATGTGCTGGGCTTCGTGCTCACCATGCTGGGAATCTGGCTGTCCTCTCGTGCCAGCCAGTATTCACAGAAGTCGTAAATCCAGACCTTGGAACACGCCGTGCGCACTAACCAGGCCCCAGAGAAGCCCTAGAACCAGGACTAGCGCCCTAGCGCTGAATAACGTTCATCACCGGGGGGCACTGGTATCCTGGCGCCACGCTTTCACTTTCAAGCCGTCCACTGGGGCATTTATAGATACAGGTAGTGTGCTTATTGGGATTGAGCTTTCGCTCACTAATAAAGCAGTCGACGGTATTCTTGATCTGCTTCTGGCGCTGCTCGCGTGCCTGCCTTTCTTGTGCCGACTTTTGTTGCGAGTCTGGGCGCAGCGTGGAGGGAGGCGCCTCTTTTTGGGCCCATGCGGGCATCGGCAGGCTTAGCACGCTAACAGCAATGCAAAGCGACAGCCCTGTGGAGAGCCCTAGCGATACGCTGAGCGATAGACCCGGATGGTTATGTTTTTGGGGGGCCATAGATCTCCTCCAGTTTGGCTTGAGTAGTTTGTTTTTCCCAAATGATTCTACCCCTTGGCTACCGGAGTAATCAGGAGCACCTCGTATCTAACTGGTTTTTTTGCTGCCCAGGGTAAGGCCCACTTTCAGAATCTCGTCATCACGCATAGAGAGAATGGTCAGGGCACAGCTTTCGGTCTGAATGGTGTCGCCCACAATAGGCGGATGTTTCAGTTCCGCATGAATCCAGCTGTCCAGGCTCTGCTGCGGGTCTCCCGCAAGGGCCAGACCATAGAAGCCGGTTAGGTCGCTAAGCTTGGCATCGGCGTTGATCACAAAATCGCCAAACCCAGCGTGTCGGGCATCAAGCCGGGTAAGGTCAGGCAGTGCCATGCCCATTTTTTTGGCCACCGTGGCCAGGCTGCTGCCCTGAAACAGCAGCGAAGTCACCACCACCATAAAGGCAACATTTAACAGCGTGCGCGACTCTTCGATTCCCGCCATGATGGGGAATATGGCCAGCACAATGGGTACCGCGCCGCGTAAGCCCACCCAGGAGATAAAGGCGATTTCTTTATTGTTGAACCGATAGGGCCAGAGGCAGACCCATACCGAAATGGGCCGCGAGACCAGCATGAGAAAGAGCGAGAGCCCCAGGGCGGGCAAGGCCAGATCAAGCACCTCTCGCGGGGTTGCTAACAGACCAAGCAGCAGGAACATCGCCGCCTGAAACAGCCAGGCCAGGCCATTCATGGCGCCAATCGATGTCTTGACAAAAGTCTTGGCCCGGTTGCCCACCAAGACACCAAAGACATAGATGGTGAGAAAGCCCGAGCCGCCCCAGTAGGTGGATAAGGCAAAAACAGTAAGGCCTGAGGAGATCAGCAGCAGGGCGTTGATTCCCCCGTTACGCAGCCCCCCACTGGGCAGCCGCTTGAGCAGTTCGCACAGGGCCATACCACAGACCAGGGCAACCACAAGACCAACACCTGCCTGCTGCAGCAGATTCAGTAGGATGACATACCAGCTGTCCTGCAGAGAATCCGGCTGCAGAATGATGCCGATCATAATCAGGGTAAGAAAAATAGCCATCGGATCGTTGAGCCCCGACTCTATTTCCAGTGTGGCCTCTACCCGTTCGTTGAGTTTGATTCCCAGGTTTTGCAAGAGCGAGAAAACAGCGGCCGCATCGGTGGAGGCCACAATCGCACCGATGAGCAGGGCAAACGGCCAGGAAAGGTTAAGCAAAAAATGCGCGGCCAGTGCCGTAAGCCCACAGGACAGGGCCACACCAAGGGTTGCCAGTAACGAGGCGGGCTTGAGGCCCGTGCGAAAGGTAGCCACATGGGTACGCAGCCCGCCATCGAGAAGAATCACTGCCAGCGCGATATTGCCCACCCAGAAGCTGGCAACGAAATCGTTAAAGCGAATGCCGCCCGGACCATCCTCGCCTGCTAACATGCCAAAGGCCATAAAAATCAGCAGCAAGGGCAGGCCTGCCTTGGCGGTGATCGCACCCACCACCAGACTTGCGAAGACCAGCAAAGAAAAGGCCAGTAGCGGCA
>VGHK01000050.1 GCA_016868305.1 Betaproteobacteria bacterium
GCTTGATCGTGTCCCTGGTGGGTTAGTTATCGCCAATATTCTGGCCTGTGGGATTTTTTCTGGTATCTGCGGATCAAGCCCCGCTACAGCAGCCGCCATTGGTAAGGCGGGTGTTCCCGAGATGCTCAGACGTAGGATACCGGTCCAGCTCGCAACCGGCTCCGTCTGCGCAGGCGGCACCTTGGGAATTCTTATTCCGCCATCGATCACGATGATTTTGTATGGCCTTACAACAGAAACATCGATTGGCCGCCTTTTCCTCGCAGGTGTAATTCCAGGTCTAATGCTTGTCACGATGTTTGCAATTTACGCATGGCTAGTGAGCCTGCGTCATGACAAACGCACGGCGACCGAACCGGTGGTGTATTACACCTTGTCGCAGAAATTCGAGGGGTTAGGCAGGGTCTCGCCATTTATTTTGGTGATCATTGGAATTGCCTACGCCATGTACGGCGGCATCGCTACGCCTTCAGAAGTTGCTGCCCTGTCAGCAGCGCTTGCCGTTGTATTGGTGATGGTGATCTACAAAGAGCGCTCCTTGAAATCTCAGTGGCGAATCTTTCGCGAAACCATGCGCGAATCAACCATGATTCTCATGATCATTGCAGCGGCTGGCGTTTTTTCGTACATGATGTCACTGCTCTACATCACCCAATCGACCGCTGAGTGGCTTGTTTCGCTTCAGATGAGTCGCTGGGTGTTGTTTGCTGCCATCAGTGTGTTTCTGTTGATTGCCGGCTGCTTTTTACCACCGGTTGCCATTATTCTCATGATCATGCCAGTGCTTACGCCAGTGCTGGAAGCAAACAACTTTGATCTGATCTGGTTTGCAGTGGTTCTTACTGTCAATATGGAAATCGGACTTATCACGCCCCCAGTAGGGCTAAACCTATTTGTATTAAAAGGGGTAGTTCCTCAGGTATCGGTCAAAGACATACTAATGGGGTCCCTGCCCTTTGTCGTAATCATGATTCTGTTTATCGTGCTCTTGGCAATCTTCCCCGAGATTGCTCTATGGCTTCCGAATAAGGCGATGGGTTAGCAGCATACGTTGCGGAGTTTGGACGAAGGTTTTTTGCGAAGACATTGGGTAAACCCTCTGTGACATCTTCCCCTCTAGCTCTGCATTTGGTCAACTGTCACCGTAACCCCGGAACCCACCGTAACCTAACGGTTAGATCCCCACTCCAGATCTCGGTGGTTAAAACTTGCTACAAGCGATGGCTTGATGATTTCGAAGTAAGGTGAGACATCAAAGTCCCGAGGCGTTATGAGTGCAGACTGAGCCGGTGTGAAGATTTTTAACCCAAGACGATTAACCACCCTTTGCTCGGTTGCGCTTAATGCTGATTGCGCAGCATGAGGCATCACCGGGAAGTGAATTGCCTCAAAAGCCTCGGCAATCAGAGAAGAGCAAATGGCCTTAGTAGGCTCTCCGCTACCAAACGTCAGGAGCTTACGGCGAAATCGTGTGGGTACGGGAGGAGTAGGCAGAAGATATCGAGCAAGGTCGATGATATTGCGCAGATCGTACTGGCTGCCAATCTTTTCGATCACAAACGAGGTAACTGCATTCTTCTCTTCCAATGACAACCCTCTTGCCCTGCAGATTCGCGAATGGCAGTTGTCAAACTCATCGAGGCCAACCGTTCGTACTCCTTCCACGACATCCGCTTCGACGAAGCAGTGGCCCATAGGCGCCAGGCCTTTAAGAGCATCTTCACCCACATACAGGCAAGCGTGAGACCAGGTGGACTGAGTCAAGTACTTGATTGCCACACTAATCCGAGACGTCCCTTCAACAAGTAAAACATCCCCCACTTGCAACGCGGCAGCAAGCTTAAGTCGCCCCGATGGCGGTGAAATACAATCCCTCCCCGTAGGCTTCGTTAAAAATGCTGCAAGCCCTCTACCAACCCAACGCAAGGTGCGATTCATGAGTCTCCCTTTACGCATTACGTATTACGGCGAGTAGATCTCTGAAGCTAGCGAGACCTGTGAAGTTCAAGTGTCACCGCGCTGCTGCCATGCTCAGGACAGTTTAGCCAAGTCTTTGACGGTGGCCAGCAGCGTAAGGCATCGGCGAGCAATGCCGCGCCAGCCCCTTTCCCCTGAAACGCTGATCCACCGCCATGCCCTAAAAGGCCTTGGTATTTTCCCTGATCGGATAGGATGAAGCCGGCCAGGGCCTGCCCTGAGAGCCAATCTGGCTCTGGCTTTAGGCGGAAAACCCTGCATTGCCAGTGGCCGCTAACTTGGCAGGGCGGATTTCATGGTTTACCCATAAACACTGGAGCAGTTCGGTCAGTGTAGGGAAATGGCGGCCACTGACCGTAAACAAAAGGTTGCGAGATACGCTTTTATTGACTTTTCAGGGTGTGAATGCGCTAGAGTGTGAAGGTATTCCCGCTCGGCTTGCCAACCCTCTTGTAAAGGACGATTGCAATGAAGAATTCCGTAATAGTCGTTGCCTCCATGTTTGCTGCATCGCTCGCCTTTGCCCACGGCTGTCCGGGCGAGATGAAGAAGATCGATGCTGCATTGCCAACGGCGAAATTAAGCCAGGCAGATGCATCAAAGGTTAAAGACTTGCGCGCCAAAGGAGAAGAGCTTCACAAAGCGGGCAAGCACTCTGAGTCGATGGCGACCTTAGCGGATGCAAAGAAGCTGCTTGGGCTTTAGTTCAGGGCTTCTAAGTTGCTAGTAGCACTGCCCTGGTGCGCTAACAAGGCGGGGGGCTCATCACCCCCCGAAGAGGTCATATAACTTCTGCCTTGCCGAATCGTTTGCGCTGATCTTGCTGGGCTGAACCTTGGGGTATTCCTCTGCAATTCGATCTTCAGAAACCAAGTCGTTCTGCTATCGGGTGGCTCGTTATGCCCTTTTAAACTTGATGGCGCAAGAGCCTGCGGCTCTAGACGCTAGGCCAAGGCGGCAAGCTGCCGAAAGGCCTTGGTGAAAAAATCGTCTGTACCAAAATTTCCAGACTTCAAGGCCAGATGCAGACCATGCGACGACCCTGCGCCTGGCCCTGCGAAGCACCAGGGCACGCCCGGGTCAATCTGTAGCCCGATCTGCAGCTGATCAATTCCAAGCGCCTGCACACAGGCGCCAGAGGTCTCGCCCCCAGCGACAATCAACTGTCCCACTCCCTGCGCAACAAGTGCCTGGGCCACCTGACCGAGGGCATGTTCCACCGACGCACCCGCCTGGTCTTGGCCCCACAAAGCCTGCGTGCGTCGCACCTCTTCGGGTGTGGCAGATGAATAGACGAGGATCGGGTGTTGACCAAGACGCGGCATCGCCCAGTCGATCGCCTTCTGGGCCAAGAGGGCCGCATCCCCCACCGACAGAGGATCCAGCCGAAAGGTACTCCCTCCGGCATCAATGAAGGTCTGCACCTGCCGCCGTGTGGCCTCAGAACAGCTGCCACAGACAATCGCGCAGGCACCCTGCGGTCTTGGGAAATGCTCTTCCACCGAGGAAGGCGTAAAAACAAAGTTCTGCGGCAGCCCGATTGCCAAGCCTGAGCCAGCGGTAACAAGCCTGCGCCCGGCCACGGCCTGCCCAAGCACCCACAAGTCCTCCCGCGAAAGGGCATCCGCAATCGCAACCTGGTACCCCTGGGCCTGTAAGGACGCCACCTTCTCACGCACCCGATCTGCCCCCTGGGCAACATCGGCATACGCAATCAATCCAACACGACAGCGGGTCTGGGCCTGCATCACCCGCACCAGGTTGGCATCGGTCATGGGCGTGAGAGGATGATCTCGCATACTGGTCTCATGCAGCGGCTGACTTCCTACAAACAAGTAGCCCTGATAGACAGTGCGGTGGTTCTCAGGAAAAGCGGGCGTACAGACCACAAAATTCTCGCCCGTGGCCTGCATCAAGGCCTCAGTGACCGGACCGATATTGCCCTGTGCCGTGCTGTCAAAGGTGGAACAGACTTTGAAGTAAAACTGCTGGCAGCCCAACGTAGCAAGCCAACGGTGTGCCACAAGAGATTCCTCGACCGCCACGTCGGCGGGAACCGTGCGTGACTTCAAGGCGACTACCACCACATCGACGGCAGACGCCAGCCCGCGTTGCGGCACGCCAATGGTCTGCACCACGCGCAGGCCTGCGCGCATAAACTGGTTCGCCAGGTCGGTCGCGCCGGTGAAGTCGTCGGCAATACAGCCAATCAAAGGAGCGCTCATGGACGCACCGCCAGCGTGACCGCATCGGGATTTTCCGCAATGTAGTCCTGCACAATTGAGGCGAAGTCCGGGTCCGGCAGAAGTCCGAGCCCATGAGCGCGGTCGGTCTGAAAGCGGCTTGGCCACCCCCCCACAACACGCGTCACCACTGGGTCAACCGACCAGTCAAGAAGCCGTAACCCCAGAAATCCGCTTCCACCGGTAATGAGTACATGCATCTAGCGGGTGTCCTTACCGTGAGGGAGTTCAATGCCGGGGAAGATCTTGATCACCGCGCTGTCGTCTTCTTTGGCAAAGCCCGCGGTAGAGGCCTGCATAAACATCTGGTGGGCAGTAGCACTAAGCGGCAGGGGAAATTTGCTCGACCGTGCGAGATCAAGCACGAGCCCCAAGTCTTTCACGAAGATATCTACGGCCGATAAAGGCGTGTAGTCGTTAGCCAGGACATGGGCCATGCGATTTTCAAACATCCAGCTATTGCCCGCACTGTGGGTAATGACCTCATAGAGATCTTCTGCGGGTACCCCCTCGCGCAGCCCCAGGGCCATGGCTTCGGCGGCCGCCGCGATATGAACCCCGGCCAGCAACTGGTTGATGATCTTTACCTTACTTCCCGGGCCTGCCTTATCCCCGAGCCGATAGACCTTGGCCGCCATTGCATCAAGCACCGGCTGCGCCTTGGCGTAAGCCGCCGGCGTGCCGGCTGTCATCATGGTGATCTGACCCTGTGCCGCGCGCGCCGCCCCACCTGAAATCGGCGCATCGAGATAGAGAATCTGATGCGCCGCCAGCTTAGACTCCAGCGCCATCGACCAGTTCGGATCGACCGTCGAGCACATCATAAAGACGGTGCCTGGCCGCATAGAGGCCAGACAGCCACCCTCGCCAAAAAGCACTGCCTCGGTCTGCTGCGCGTTGACCACCACAGAGACAATGACCTCTGCGGCTGCGGCAAGCGCAGAAAGGCTCTCACAGGCCGTACCGCCCTCTGCGGCAAACGCCTGGGCCCGTTCGGGCTGAATATCAAACACAGAGGGCAAGAACCCAGCCCGACGCAGGGACTGGGCCATGCCCAGGCCCATGGCACCCAGGCCAACAAGGCCTACCGATAAAGAGGGGAAGGAGGAGGGTTTCATGGACCCAATGGTAAGCAAATTACCCGGGGACTGCGAAACCCGACCGATCACGGCACGGTAACCTCTCGGCGTACGCCGGTTTCAGGGGCAAATTAGGGCTCGGCGTACATTGCCTCAATCATGGGCGTATAGCGATCCAAAATCAATTTTCTTTTTAGTTTCATGGTCGGTGTCACCTCCTCATCCTCGGGGGTGAGCTTCTTGCCCAGGAGCCTAAACTTCTTGATTTGCTCCACCCGGGCATAGCGCTGATTGACCCCGGCAACCTCCGCAGCGATCAGATCGACCACCTCCTGAGACCGGGTGAGGCTCTCGTAATTGGTAAATCGGATATCCCGGGAGAGGGCGAAATGCTCCACATTGTCATGGTCGACCATGATGATGGCAGTCAGGTAGGGCTTACGATCGCCGATGACTACAGCATCAGTAATATAGGGCGAGGCCTTCAACTCGTTCTCGAGCTCACTCGGCGTAATGTTCTTCCCGCCGGCCGTTATGATGATGTCCTTCATCCGATCCACGATGGTGAAAAATCCCTGGCCATCCACGGTCGCCACATCCCCAGTCCGCAGCCAGCCATCCGGCGTAAAGGCCTCTGCGGTCTTCTCCGGGTTATTCAAATAGCCGGAGAACACGTTTTTTCCCTGCACCAGGATTTCACCCGTCTGTGGGTCAATCCGCATCTCGTTGTGCTCAGCCGCCTGGCCAATCGACCCCAATTTGATGTGGCCAGGCCGATTCGCGCTTGATGCCGCGCAGGTCTCGGTCATGCCCCAGAGCTCGAGCATCGGGCTGCCAAGAGCAAAAAACCAGCGGATCAGCTGCGGTGAGATGGGGGCCGCCCCAGTCAGCAAGACGCGGGCCCGATCCAGGCCAATGGATTTGCGGACATTGGCGAGGACTAGCCATTGGGCAAGAACATAGCCAATCCGCTCCATAAGCGGCACCCGCTGCCCGCCAAGGACCCGGTCAGCGATCCGTAGCCCAAGACCGATGGCGGCGTGAAAAAGCCGCTGCTGCAGCGGCGTGGACTCCGAAAGGGCCAGCATCACGCCGGAGTGAAACTTCTCCCAGACCCGCGGTACCGCCAGGACAACAGTGGGGGCTATTTCTCGGATGTTCTCGGGTACGGTCTCCGGGTTTTCCACGAAATTAATCCGTGTGCCGGTGTACATTGAGATAAACGCGCCGCCGATCCGTTCCGCGATATGACAAAGCGGCAGGAAACACATCCGCTCATCCGTTGGGTTTTGCCAAATGATTTTTGAGTGGGCCCGAATCGCATAGACCAGGCCCTCTTGATGGTGCATAGCGCCTTTGGGTTTTCCGGTGGTGCCTGAGGTGTAGACCAGCATCGCCAGATGGTCGGTGCGCTGCTGCGCGAGACGCTCTTTGACCATGCCAGGAGCTGCGCCGAGGGCCAGCCTGCCCAGCTCCAGTAAGGCCGACCAGCCCAGAACACGGTCGTGCTGGTAGTTGGAGAGGCCTTTTTCATCCATCACGATCACACGCCCAAGACTTGGGCACTCGTCCATCACGGACAGCGCCTTATCGAGTTGCTCTTCATCCTCGACAAAAATAAAGCGCGCGCTGCTGTCGTTAATCACGTAAGAAAGCTGCGACGGCGAATCAGTGGGATAGACCCCAACGGTGGTGGCGGCCGCCGAAAGCGCAGCCAGATCCGCCAAGACCCACTCCGCGCGGGTATTTGAAATAATCGCGACCCGATCCTGAACAGCTAGGCCCAGCGCGATAAGGCCGGCGGTAACCGCCTCGACTTGATCGGCCGTCTGCTGCCAGGTCAGCGACTGCCAAATGCCAAATTTTTTGTAACGAAGCCAGACCTGATCGGAACGCAATGCAACCGCATTCCAAAACATCGCCTGCGCCGTATCGCCAGCAAGGGGCGGGGCAATTTTGCGCTGAGCCCGCTCAAATTCCTCGTGAAGTTTCCAGAGATAACGCATACCGGCTGCCTTAACGCCAGGTCTTTTTCTTTTTCCAGCGGCGATCGCCGCGCACACCCTGCTGCTTCATCCCCAGATAAAACTCGCGGATGTCTTCTTTTTCGCGCAGCCGATCACACTGGTCCTCAAGCACGACACGACCATTTTCCAGGACATAACCATAATCGGCGGTATTTAAGGCCATGTGGGCATTTTGTTCGATCAATAAAATGCTGGTGCCGCTTTCACGATTGATTCTCACGATGATTTCAAAGATTTCCTTGGTGAGCTTGGGACTCAGGCCCAGGCTGGGCTCATCCATCAGGATCATCCGCGGCGAGGATAAAAGCGCGCGGGCGATTGCCAGCATCTGCTGCTGGCCGCCGGAGAGTAAGCCCGCATCCTGATCGCGTCGTTGGGAAAGAATCGGAAAATAGCCATAAGCACGTTCCATATCCTTTGCCACCGCATCGCGATCACTGCGGGTGTAGGCGCCCATCAGCAGGTTTTCATGCACGGTTAATAGCGGAAAGACCTCGCGGCCCTCGGGCACATGCGATAGGCCCATTTGCACAATCCGTGCAGGATCAAATCCTGAGATGTTTTGGTGCCTAAATTCAATCGACCCGCGAAGCGGATCCATGATGCCCGAGATGGTCTTTAGTAACGTGGTCTTGCCTGCACCGTTTGAGCCTAGCAAGGTCACGATGCTGGATGCCGCAACTTTTAGGCTCACGCCACGAATCGCCTTAATCGGCCCGTAGGCGGATTCAACCGAGCTGACCACGAGTAAGTCAGCGGCCTGCTGGCTCATGAGGCAGACTCCGATCCGAGATAGGCTGAGATGACCTCGGGATGGCTTTGCACTTTTTGGGGAGTGCCGACCGCAATCACCCGGCCCTGGTTCATCGCGACAACACGCGATGAGACCCGAAGTACAAGCGACATATCGTGCTCCACCATCATGACTGTGACACCCATCTCTGTAACGATGTCTCGAATCCAATACACCAGGTCATCTGTCTCCTCAGGGTTTAGTCCCGAGGAAGGCTCATCCAAAAGCAATAACTCAGGCTGCATGCAAAGCGCCCGACCTAGCTCAACTACTTTACGCACGCCATACGGCAGGCCTGCTACCATAGAATCGCGAACCTTTTGAAGGCTAAGGAAATCAATCACTTTTTCGACGTGCTCGCGGGCAGCAATTTCCTGGCGGTGTGTCGAAGGCAAAAACAAAAGATCGCTCAGAAGATTGGTACGGCTTCGAATGTGATGGCCGATGAGTAGGTTACTCAGCACGGTAGCGTGCTCAAAAAGCTCAATGTTTTGAAACGTCCGTGCAATGCCAAGCAAAGCAATCTGATGGGGGGCGACTCCGCCCAGATCCTTTCCCCGATATTCCAGATGACCAGAGGTCTGGGGATAGATACGGCTAATCACATTAAAGACCGTAGATTTGCCTGCCCCATTCGGACCAATCAAGGTCAGCACTTCGCCTGGAGTGACATCAAAACTCACGTCATCGACTGCGAGCAGTCCACCGAACTGACGGGAAATCTGCTGGGCGCGAAGCAGGGGCTGTGTCATAGCAGTTGGGCGGCTCAGCTCAGGCGGTCTGATTTCTGAAACGCTTTTTGGCGCCTAAACATGCCCCGCCGATAAAACGGAAAAATCTGAAAATAGGTCCGAGTCTTCAGCCAGCGGCCATACAGGCCGCGCGGCTCAAATAAGACTACGCCGATTAGAATCAATCCGTACACCACGTTTTGCAAGCCAGCGGTATTGGCCATAGCGGCGGGCAGAAAATCCTTACCGATTGCAATCAAAGGCGGCATCAGCACAACAAACATGGCCCCGAAAAATACACCGTGAATGCTAGCTAAGCCTCCGATAATGACCATCAGGGCAAAGTCAAGGGATAGAAGTAGCGTGAAATTCTCTGGCGAGATATGCCGCAGATATTGGGCATAGAGCCCGCCACCGATGCCCGTAAACGCCGCAGAAATCATAAAAGCCGAGATTTTGGTGCGGCCCGCCTGAATGCCCATGCTCTGGGCAGAGATCTCTGAATCGCGAATCGCAATCATGGCGCGGCCGGTGGGGCTACGTAACAAATTTAATGTCATCAAAGTGCAAAGCAGCACAATGCCTAGGGCGAGATAAAAGAATTCGTGCTGGGCCTTTAGCACCCAGCCAAAGAGCTGGACAGGCTTGACTGTTAGGCCAGAGGTGCCATTGGTAAACGATTCCCACTTCACCAGCACCTCTTCCACAATCAGCCCAAGGGCAAGGGTCGCGATGCCCAAGAAGATGCCCTTTACCCTTAGCGCCGGCAGCGCAATCAGTGCGCCCAGGATCACATTGGCGATGATGGTGATCGACATCGCCCCAAAAAATGGCCAGCCGCGATTGACAAAGTAGGCCTGAACAAAAGCACCCAAACCAAAAAATGCTGCGTGCCCAAGAGACAGTTGTCCCGTGTAGCCCAGCAAAATCATCATGCCCAGGCCGACCATTGAATACACCAAGATCAGATTTAATTGCGCCAGCCAGAATTCCGGCAGAACGATGGGCGAAATCAGCAGTGCAATAATCAATAAACCATTCCAGAAAAGCTGGCCGGAGTGCTGTATTAGCCGGACATCCTGCTCATAGCTTGTCTTAAAGAGAAATCGCATCGCGCGGTCTTTAGTGGACTAGACTTTTTTGCGGGTCCGCTCGCCGAGCAGCCCACTCGGGAATAGCAGCAACACAGCAAGCATCACCACATAGGCGGCAACCTCTTTAAAGCCTTCCGGCAGATAAAAACCGGATAGCGTCTCCGCGACGCCAATCACAATGCCGCCAAGAATCGCGCCCGGCAGACTGGTAAAGCCCCCCACTACAGCCGCCGGCAGGGCCTTTAATCCAATAAAACCCATATTCACGTGGACAAAGGTAATGGGCGCAAGCAGCACGCCCGCCAGACATGCAAGCGCTGCGGCCAGGCTCCAGACCAGTCCATTCAGACGCTTAACCGGAATCCCCATGTAGTACGCACCAAGCTGATTCTGTGACGATGCCCGAAGGGCGATGCCCACCCGGGTGAAATGGAACATCAAATACAGCAGCAGGCAGATCACTAGGGTCGACCCAATCACAACCAAGTGATCGTAAGAAATGATGAGCCCAGCAAGAATGATGGTCTTTCCCGCATAGGGCACCGCTAAGGTATGGGTCTCAGTACCAATAACGGGCAGCATGGCTACCAGGCCGCGGGCCACGTAGCCCAAGCCAATTGTCAAGAGCACCACCGCCAAGGCGGTCTGACCTAAAACGGGGCGAATCACGACCCGCTCAAGAACATAGCCCACCAGGCCCACGGCAGCCAAACACACCAGCACCGCTAGCCAAAACGGCAGGCCAATAAACTGCGTCATGACCAAGGCGGTAAATCCGCCCACCATCATGAGTTCCCCTTGGGCAAAGCTGACGGTCTCTGTGGCTTTATAAATGAGCACAAAGCCCAGCGCGACAAGACCATAAATGCAGCCTTGTGATACGCCACTTAGGATAACTTGCAGCATGGCGGGTTGCCGATCAGATCAAAAAAGGCCGGGAGGCGCTATCGCGGTCCCGGCCCCTACTTATACTGCTCAGACTTACTTCACCTCAACCCAGCGACCGTTTTGGATCTGAGAAATGGCGGAATAAGACGAACCGAGATGGTTCTTTTCTGTAAACGCAATCGACGGCAGGCCCAGAGAACTATTCACGGTGCCCATGGTTTCTAGGGCACGTGCCAACGTTTCCGTTGTCAGGTTTTTGCCTGCCTGCTCTATACCGCGGCCAAGTACATCGATGATCCAGTAGCCATACAGCGTAAAGAGCTGGGGATCAGCATTTGTGCGGGCTTTAAAGTCAGCTGCCCACTTACGCACTGCCGGATTTGGAGAGTCTGGGTAGGGTATCAGCGAGGAGCTGGTCGCATAAAACCCGTTTACAACTTCACGGCCAAGCATCGGGATCAGTTCGGTATAAGCGCCCACAGAACCCATGAAGGTGGGATTAAACCCAGTCTTACGGGCCTCGGCAATGGCAGCCGGGGTTTCACGAATCAGTGTGCCCATCACCACGAAATCGCAGTTCGCGCCACGCAACCGCGCAACCTGAGAAGAAAACTCGGTGGCGCCCCGCTTATAGGTGGCGGTCTCAGCCATCGTAACCCCAATGGTTTTGAGCCCATCGGATGCGCCACGGAAGACCTCCAAGCCAAATTCATCATCTTGATACAGCGCACAGGCACGCTTTGCACCCACCCGCTTATATAGCACCGGGGTATGTTCTTTCATTGCGCCGTAGTAATCATCAAGCACCGCAAACTTCAACTTACTCACTGGCTCAAACATATCGCGGTGGGCCGTGAGCGGTGCAAAATTCATTACGTTTTTCTCAAACTGGATCGGCATAGCGGCGTTATTCACGACAGAGCCAATCGATCCGGCCATCACGAACACCCGATCCTGGTTCACCAGTTTCTGGGCGACCTGAACTGCACGAGTGGGCGTGTAGGCAGAGTCTTCGACTATCAGCCGTAGACGTCGGCCATTGAGTCCGCCGGCGTTATTGATTTCATCCACCCGCATCTGCATGCCGGCAACCGCCATTTTGCTAAAGCCTGCGAGTGGCCCGGACAGATCCTGGATCGAGCCGATCAGCACCTCATTATCGGTAACCCCCTGCAACTGCGCGTGCAGCGGCCCCGCGGCCACCAAAAAAGCGGCGATCGCACAAAGCTGTGTAATTTTTCGGCCCTTCATCATGCCTTCTCCTTTGGAAATTTGACCTCTGTTTAAAACTTGAAAAAATTATGGCTCTTGCGAGCAATTGCGGCTATTGCAGCCGCTTGGGGATTTCCCTCGGTTTGGGCAATTCTTGGGTCAACCCCTTTGCGATAATCGGGGAAATTAAGGGGAAACAAGAACGTCCACCGTAGGATCCACGCCGTCATGAGCTGCAGGAGACATTACTTGCAGTGCACTTGCAGCGAGGAACCTACGATGCGAACTACCCGGTTACTGCGTGGCTTCTGGCAAGTGTCTTGCTGTCGGCAAGCCTTCTTGACCTTTTATCTGCTGAGAGCTTTCTACAGCCCGCCACCTGGGTCAAGCTTGGCTATGCCTTGGCTCTGGCTTTAGCTGCCGGACTGGTTACCGCTGCTCTTGCCAAACGGTCTCGGGGCTGGGCCGGTTTTCTTCGGTCACCCCGATAGCGAGAGCGACTTTCGGGCCGAGAGATAGACAACCCCCTCACTACCATAGCGCTCCCAGTGGTCTTGCTCCGAAGGGAGGTGAAACACATCTCCAGGTCTGTACACGGTGGCGTCTGCACCAACACCGATCTGAATCTCGCCCTCCAGGATGAGAGCTTTGGCTTCAAATGGATGGGAATGAGATCCAAGAAACCCATTAGGTTCACGAACCACCTCTACGGGAGGCTCGAAACCTTCGTTGGCTACGCGGTTACGAAATTCAGCGGGTGACATTTTTAAATGGCCGGCTGTAAAGTCTGTCGGCCTGTGATTAAGTCAGCGCGATTTTAATGAGGCCAGCAATCAGTAGAGAAACAATTATGAAGATGACTAACCAGCCCTTGGGGCTCATTTTGTGGGGTTGTCCCTTAAGTACGGCGGTACAAACGCTTTTCTCTCTCTAGGCTGGCGAGGATCGTGCG
>VGHK01000051.1 GCA_016868305.1 Betaproteobacteria bacterium
GCTGCTGGCTTAGAGGCAGCCGACCCTGCATAGGCCTGCTCTGCGGTCTGGCCTGCCGATACCAATTCCCCGGTCTGGGCGAGCAAGACACGGGCTTGGGCAGAAGGCTCCGGATTAAGCGACCAACGCACCGCCGGGGATTCGGGGTAGGCGCCCGGCCGAAACACACCATACAAGACGGATGGACTAGCCTGGAGCGCCCGTACCGACCGGTTAGCACTAG
This sequence comes from Betaproteobacteria bacterium, assembly GCA_016868305.1. Classification (GTDB taxonomy): domain Bacteria; phylum Pseudomonadota; class Gammaproteobacteria; order Burkholderiales; family Burkholderiaceae_A; genus Hahnella. The sequence continues at coordinate 224 of VGHK01000051.1, forward strand.
ACGACAAAGGAATCTCGAGCCGCCAGCCCTGGGCCGTGCGGTAGAGGGCCTGGGCCGCCGCGGGCACCACCAGCCCCTCAGTCTCGATAAAGAAATAGCCCTGGGCAACCGCCTCAGGCGGGTCATTGCCAAAGAGAACAAGCCGCTGGCCTTCGGTGTTAAGGACATAGCGCGGCGAGACCGCAGCCGCAATCGGGCGGGCCATGTCTGCCAGGGCAAAGCGGGCTGCCTGCGCCGAGGGCGTGAGGCCCTCGGTTGCCGAGCGCACCGGCATTTCCAGTGACAGCGAGGCGCCACCAGGAATACAGACATCCTTACAGACAAGCCACGAGGCCGTGAGTAACAACTGCACCGACTGTCCGACAGGCAGGTCGGGGGGAAGCTGCAGCGTCTGGATCAGAAAAAGCTGGTTCTCATAGCCATAACTGGCCAATGGGCCTACCGGCATTCGCTTTGGGGTTGGCCACTGAATCTCTGAGGCCTGCAGAGGGGTAGGGGCGCCGCGCCCAGCCGCCAAGCTACCGCTCGGACGGGCAAGCTCCCAGCCAATCTCGGTTGGCAGGCCTGAGTCTCCTGGATTGCGCCAGTAGGTATGCCACCCTGGGGCATGGTCTAACAAAAGCCCGACCCGCATCGCGGCACCTGGCACGAGTGCCGCGTTTTCCGCAAGTACCTGCACGGTTACCTCCCCCGCAGGCAGCGGGCCAGGCCCGGGCAGGGCCTCTGCCGATGGGGTAGTGAGTCGGCCCAACATGCCAGAAGGTGCAGTCTGCGCGTAGACTGGCGCGATAATAAGGCCGAGGACCACCAGAAGAATCAATCGGTGGCATAGCCGCTGCACTCTGGCAAGGTCAACAGTGAGAAGCTTTTCTAAGGTCGAAATTCCGGGGAGCATCTCGCGATTATGGCTGGACTTGATACCATGGGCGACATGGTTAATGAACTAGAGACCCTGCGCGATCGAATTTCCTCGATGGCGAGCGCATTACAAAAGCTGCGCCACGAAAACCGTGAGTTGCGCGATGCGCTACGGTCAAGCCAGTCAGAAACCCGCGACCTGCAGTCTCGCATCTCGCTTGCCAGCCAACGGCTTGAAAACATCCTCCATCCCCGGTCTGAGGCATAAGACACCATGCCATCGCCAAAAGCCCCGAAGGCCGAAGAACTGGAAGTGGCGATCATGGATCGTGGATACCGGCTGGCCTGCCCCCCTGAGGAAAAGCCACTACTCATGGAATGCGTTGCCATGGTCGATACCCGTATGCGTCAGATCAAACAAAACAGTCGGTTACAAGGAAGCGATCGTATTGCCGTGATGGCTGCCCTTACGCTGGCAAGAGAACTGCTTACCCTTCCCGGCAGAAACACAGCCCCCGGCCTTGATCACGATGGGCTTCAGCAGGCACTCACTGCACTCATAGAGCAGGCGGACCAGGCCCTGGCCCCGCAGGAAAAATTATTCGACTAACCGCCCAGGCAGTACCCCTCTTTCATGCTTGACTACTGGCTTATCGCCGAATTCATGCTCCTCGGTGTAGGGACGGGTTTTCTTGCGGGTCTCCTCGGTATCGGCGGCGGGATGACCATGGTGCCTTTTCTCACCATGATCTTTACCGCGCGGGCATTCCCCGACGACGCGGTGGTAAAAATGGCTATTGCCACCTCTCTCACCACCATTTTGTTTACCTCCATTAGCAGCGTCTGGGCGCATTACAAGCGCGGGGCCGTGCGCACTGACCTTCTCTGGTTTATGGGCTCTGGGGCGTTCGTGGGAACTTTTGTCGGAGCCAACTTCGCCGGGGCCTTGAAGGGCTCGGTACTGGCCGCTATTTTTGCGGTCTTTGTGGGCTACTCGGCCTGGCAGATGCTGCGCGGAAAGAAACCCAAACCAGGCCGAGATGTGCCCGGTAAATCGGGGCAGGCGGCCGTTGGTGGTGTGATCGGTTTTATGAGCAGCCTGCTGGGCGCTGGTGGAGGATTCATTACCGTTCCCTTCCTCACCTGGTGCAATGTACAAATGCACCAGGCAGTGGCGACATCGGCAGGTATGGGCTTTCCGATTGCAGCCGGAGGGCTTATTGGCTATGCCATTTCCGGCGCCTCGGTGCGGGGGCTGCCCGAAGGCTCTCTTGGCTACATCTACCTGCCGGCCCTCGCCATACTTGCCATCGGCTCGGTGGTCACCGCCCCCTTAGGGGCCAAGGTAGCGCATGCCATGAATGTTGCCACGCTGAAAAAAACCTTTGCCATCCTGCTCTTCGCCCTGGCTGGCTACATGCTCACCCGCGCCTTTTAAGGTGCCACAAAGGTTTTTGCATACTGCTCGCGCAGCAGATTCTTCTGCACCTTGCCCATGAGGTTGCGGGGTAAGGAATCCACAACAAAAATGCGCTTGGGCATTTTATAGCTGGCAATTAATGGTCTTGCCTGCTGCATGAGGGAAGACTCCTGCACTACCGCCCCCTTTTTGGCCACGACCACTGCGGCCACGGCCTCGCCAAAATCGGGATGGGGAAGACCCACCACTGCAGACTCTTCTACACCGGGTAGGTCATCCAGCAGCAGTTCAATCTCTTTGGGATAGACGTTGTAGCCCCCCGAAATAATCAGATCTTTGCTGCGACCGACAAGAACCAGGTAGCCGTCTTTGTCGTAACGACCCATATCACCCGTTTTAAACCAGCCATCTTCGGTGAACTCCTCCTGGGTCTTCTCAGGCATGTTCCAGTAGCCCACAAAGACATTCGGGCCACGCACCTGAACCCCACCAACCGCTGAATCAGTGCCAACCTCCGGTCGGACGATAGCCCCGTCCTCAGCCACAAGTCGCAGGCCCACATCGGGCAGAGGCCGCCCCACCGTGCCAGCTTTGCGCGGCCCCTTGTAAGGGTTAGAGGTGAGCATTACCGTCTCCGACATGCCATATCGCTCAAGAATCATATGCCCGGTACGTGCCCGGAATGCCGCATGGGTTTCGGCAAGCAGTGGGGCAGATCCCGATACAAAGAGCCGCATGCCTTTCACCAGGGTTCGGGTGAGGCGGGAGTCTTCTAAAAGCCGCACATAAAAAGTAGGCACGCCCATCATCACACTAGCCTTGGGCAGTGCATCAAAGACGGCATCAAGGTCAAACCGCGGTAGCCAGATCATCTGGGCACCAGCCAGAAGCGCCCCATGCAGGGCAACAAAAAGCCCGTGCACATGAAAAATAGGCAGGGCATGCAGCAAAAGGTCGGAGGACTGCCAGTGCCAGGCCTTATGCAAGACCAGGGCATTCGATGCCAGATTGCCATGGGTCAGCATGGCGCCTTTGCTGCGTCCGGTGGTTCCCGATGTGTAGAGAATCGCCGCCAGGGCATTGGCCCCAAGGTTACAGGTGGAAAAATCGTCAGAATAGCCAGCCGCCTTGTGCAGCAGACTGCCATTGATCGCACTGCCCAGTGTCTCTACATGATGACAGCCTGCTGCTTTGGCCAATTCTTGAACCCAGTCGCGGTTCTCCGGGCTGCAGACCACAAGCCCTGGCGCAGCATCTTGAAAAAAGTAGCCAAGCTCTCCAGCCCGGTAGGCGGTATTTAAGGGCAGAAAGACCATGCCAGACCGAAGGCAGGCCAGATAGACCATCACTGCCTCGGGAGACTTCTCCACCTGAACCGCGATGCGACTACCTATCGGCAGCCCAAGACCAGTGAGAAAATGGGCGATACGGGCACTGCCCGCCACGAGGTCGTGCAGGCTGTAGGCCTGACCGGTTTCAGTGGTGAGCACCACCGAAGGCAGGGCGTGGCCTTTGCCCCTTGCGGTATACGAGCGAACCAGAAGATCGAAGAGGTTGCTGACTGGGCTGGTACGAACTGCAGGGGAATGAGAACCGGGGGACGAAGAGGAAGAGGGTAAAGACCGTCGGGATGCGCCAGCGGGTGCTCTAGTCATGTTGAAACTGGGGTCGCGTCTTGGTCAGGAAGGCGTCTAGTCCGCGTGCGTAGTCATGCGTATCGGCAAAATCCCAGCAGGCCTGGCGTTGCCCTTCAGACAGTGTTGCCTGGTCGTCTATACGGCTCAGCAGGTGCACAAGCCACTTGTTCCGTCTGGCCGCGTGGGGGGCATTGGCAATGATGCGACCAATGCAGGCCTCGACCTCATTTTCCCAGTCATCCCGGGAATGCACCCGGTTGACCAGCCCCTTGGTATGGGCTTCTTCTGCTGACCAGAGCCGCCCCTCAAGCAGCAGCTCCAGCGCATTGGCCCGGCCAATAAGGCTCACCAGGCAGGCAGCCTCAAAAGGCGCTACCGGAAAACCAAGACGACCAGCGGGGATGCCAAACCGCGACCGATCGCTGGCGATTCGCAGGTCGCAGACTGCCGCAATCTCCAGTCCGCCGCCGACACACGAGCCATCGATAGCGGCCACCACTGGCGCAGGACACTGCAGAATTGCCCTGAGGGCGTCACCGATGAGCCGCTCGTGATACTCAATTACCTGATCCCGCGTGACGCGCACCTGCGAAAACTCAGAGACATCAGCGCCCGCAGCAAACGCGCCCGACTCTCCCCGTATCACGACCGCCCTGAGCTGGTGATCACCGGCAAACCGGCGAAACGACTCGGCAAGCTCCCGCCACATAGCTACCGAGATGGCATTGTGCCGACCGGGGTGGGAAAGCCAGACCGTGGCAACCGCACCGCCCGCGCCCGAGCGGGCAGCCCAGACATGCCCAGGCGTCTGGCTGGCAGAGTCTGGGGCCTGGGCGGTTTCGGCCGGGTTCATCGATGACATGGCGCTGTGGCTTTAATGTAGTGTGGGTCTTTGGGTCTGTGTTCTTATAGTGCAATCGACTGCGGCAGACTCGCCAGGCGTCCTAGCACGCCTTTAATCAACCACTGGCAAGTTGTGTTCAACGAGAATAGCCAACCCGCCTATATTCGGCAGTCGGTATATTCCCTGCCCTAAGGTCTAGATCGCCTGCAGATGCGGATCCCGATTAACCCCAAGAAAATCATGGGCAGGCTCAGCCACTGCCCCATCGACAGTGCAAATAAAGCGTCTTGTCCCCCACCCAAGGACAAAAGCCCCAGAAAGGCATCGGGCTCGCGACCAAACTCCGCCAGAAACCGTAAAACCCCATACCCCAGAAGAAAAACCGCCGACAGCATTCCGCGACGCTGGCGACGGCCCGAGAGCCAGAAAAGAACCGCAAACAAGATGAGGCCTTCTCCCATAAACTGATACAGCTGTGAGGGATGCCTCGCCAGATCCGACCCAGACTGCGGAAAGACCATCGCCCAGGGAATGATGCTCGGGTCAGCGACCCTGCCCCAGAGTTCTCCGTTAATAAAATTGCCCAAACGACCTGCGGCAAGCCCCAGGGGTACCAGCGGCGCAACAAAGTCGGCCACCGCCCAGAACCGCTGCGAAAAAGCTGCTCCTAGCAGCGGCGGCGCAAGGCTAGTCTGCGGCATGTTTGTAGTATTCGGGGCCGGTAGTGCCAGATGCTTGCGGCGATAGGCAAACCAGGCCAGGGCGGCAATTACTCCCAAAAGACCCCCATGAAAGGCCATGCCACCCTGCCAGACAAAAAGAATCTCCAGCGGATGGGCCAGGTAGTAGCCTGGCTGATAAAAAAGCGTATAGCCAAGCCGGCCGCCGATGACCACTCCCAATGCGCCAACGAAGAGCAGGTCCTCAAGGTCTTTCACCGACAGGCCGCTGGCCTGAAGATCGCCCCGGACCTGCAACTGATACCGGCCCACGAGGTAAAAGGCTGTGAAGGCTACCAGGTACATCAGGCCATACCAGTGCACCGAGATAGGCCCAAGCGCTACGGCGACTGGATCAAACTGCGGGTGGACGAGGGCGGTTGTCATGCGGTGAGTGTGCCATGAGTCACAATAGGGCTTCGGGTGACCAGCAACAAGAAAAATTGCCCACCCATGCAGACCAGCATCGTTCCTAGACCAAAGACCAATACGAGAGACAAAACGCCATGGCCTTTAACCGACGCTCAAAGAACATCACCCAGGGTATTGCCCGCGCCCCAAACCGTTCCATGTACTACGCCATGGGTTATCAAGAAGGAGACTTCGAAAAGCCCATGGTCGGTGTGGCCAATGGCCACTCCACCATCACCCCCTGTAACAGCGGGCTGCAGCCCCTGGCCGATGCGGCAATCGCAGCCCTGAAGGCCACTGGGGCCAATGCCCAGGTGTTTGGTACGCCAACAATCTCCGATGGCATTGGAATGGGCACAGAGGGCATGAAGTATTCCCTGGTGTCGCGCGAGGTGATCGCCGATAGCATTGAGACCTGTGTGAATGGCCAGTGGATGGACGGCGTGGTGGTGATTGGCGGCTGCGACAAAAACATGCCGGGCGGGATGATGGCAATGGCCAGAACCAATGTGCCATCTATCTACGTATACGGTGGCACCATTAAGCCCGGACATCACAAAGGCAAAGACCTCACCATTGTCTCGGCGTTTGAGGCCGTCGGTGAGTTCACCGCAGGCCGTCTATCGAACGAAGACTTTAAGGCCATAGAACAGAAGAGCTGCCCGGGTTCTGGTTCTTGCGGGGGAATGTACACCGCCAACACCATGAGCTCTGCCTTTGAGGCTATGGGCATGAGCCTGCCCTATTCCTCAACGATGGCAAACGAAGACGACGAAAAGATCGCCAGCGCCGCAGAGTCGGCCCGGGTTCTGGTGGAGGCTGTGAAGAAAGACCTCAAACCCCGTGACATCATTACCAAAAAGAGTATCGAGAACGCGGTCACGGTGATCATGGCCACCGGGGGCTCCACCAATGCCGTGCTGCATTTTCTAGCCATCACCCATGCCGCAGGGGTGGACTGGACGATCGATGACTTTGAACGCGTACGCAGGCGCACGCCCGTTTTCTGTGACCTCAAGCCGTCTGGCAAGTATGTAATCACCGAGCTACACAGAGTGGGCGGCATCCCACAGGTCATGAAAATGCTGCTCAATGCAGGACTGCTCCATGGCGACTGCATGACCATTACCGGAAAGACCATTGCCGAGTCGCTCAAAGATATTCCAGATCATCCCCCGGCAGGCCAGGATGTGATTCGACCTATTGATCAGCCGATCTACAAGGAAGGCCACCTCGCCATTCTCAAGGGCAACCTGTCGCCGGAGGGCTGTGTGGCGAAGATCAGCGGCCTAAAGAACCCCGTGATCACCGGCCCCGCCCGTGTGTTCAACTCCGAAGACGATGCCATGACCGCCATCATGGACCGCAAGATCAATGCCGGCGATGTGGTCGTGATTCGCTACGAGGGGCCCAAAGGCGGGCCCGGTATGCGCGAGATGCTCGCCCCCACCTCCGCCCTTATCGGGCAGGGTCTTGGGGAGTCGGTTGGGCTGATCACTGATGGCCGGTTCTCTGGGGGTACCTGGGGCATGGTGGTGGGCCATGTGGCGCCCGAGGCCTTCGTAGGCGGCCCGATCGCCCTGATTGAAGAAGGGGATTCGGTCACTATCGACGCCCATAAGCTGCTTATCCAGCTTAACCTTCCGGAATCCGAAATCGCCCGACGCAAGGCCGCCTGGCAGCCGCCCAAGCCCCGCTATACCCGCGGAGTGCTTGCGAAATTTGCCGCCTTAGCGTCTACGGCAAGCAAAGGCGCGGTCACCGACCCCGATGCCTCGCTTATTACGGGAAGATAGCCACGCTGCCTGCAACATGCTCTACAATATGCGCGTTGTGACATAAACCATACATTTCAATGCTCTGGAGGAGAAACATGCGTTCTTTAGTCCTTGCTGCATCCCTTTTCGCTTTGGCTGGTGCTGTTCAGGCCAGCCCCGAAATGCTCAAAAAATACAACTGCACGACCTGCCACGCCAATGACAAAAAGATGGTCGGCCCCTCTTATAAAGATGTCGCCGCCAAATACGCCAGCGATTCTGGTGCCGCCGAGAAACTCGCCAAAAAAATCAAGGCTGGTGGGCAGGGCGTCTGGGGTCCCATCCCAATGCCCGCCCAGCCCACTGTCTCTGAGGCCGACGCGCTCACCCTGGCCAAATACATCATGACGATTAAGTAATACCCTGATTTTTTTGGGATAAAGCTGTGTTACAAACCCCTGTCGCGCTTCGGCAGGGGTTTTTGTTTTTATGGACATATTCTTTCAGCAGATCCTAAACGGCCTCGTGCTTGGCAGCGTCTATGCCCTGGTAGCCCTCGGCTACACCATGGTCTATGGCATTTTGCAGCTGATTAACTTCACCCATGGCGAGGTGCTGATGATCGGCGCGATGGTGAGCATGACCATGGTGATGCTCTTGCAGTCGCTTTTCCCCGAGTTGCATGGGGTCTGGATCATGATCATGGCCGTGGCAGTGGCCATCCCCGTATGTATGGTTCTATCTGCCACCATCGAACGCGTCGCCTACCGCCCCTTACGCAATGCGCCGCGGTTGGCGCCCCTTATCACCGCCATTGGCCTGGCAATTGTCTTACAGACCCTCGCGATGATGATCTGGGGGCCAAACCCCAAGGTATTTCCCGACCTGCTTCCCACCACCCCCATCGAAATCGGTGGTGCCTTCCTGGCTCCAAAGCAGCTGCTTATCTTGGTGGTGTCCGCAGTGCTCATGACCGGACTCATTATTCTGATTCAGACCACCTCACTGGGCCGGTCTATGCGCGCCGTGTCGGAAAATCCCAAGATTGCCCTGCTCATGGGCATCAACCCCGACCGAATCATTGCCATCACATTTATGATCGGCGCGGCGCTGGCGGCTGTTGCCGGCATGCTGGTAGCCATGAACTACAACATTGTGCATTTCACCATGGGCTTTATTCCCGGACTAAAGGCCTTTACTGCTGCCGTGCTTGGCGGCATCGGCAATGTGCCAGGCGCGGTTCTGGGTGGCCTTCTGCTGGGCATTATCGAAAGCCTGGGTGCGGGCTACGTGGGCGACCTCACCGGTGGTTTTCTGGGAAGCCACTACCAGGACATCTTTGCCTTTGCTGTGCTTATTCTGGTGCTGCTGTTTCGCCCCTCTGGCCTGCTCGGCGAGCGTGTAGCAGACCGGGCTTAGTCTCGTAGATCAACCCTGTCCTAGACCCCACCGGCAACCCTCTGCATCATGTCTCTGCAACTGCCCTGGACTCGTAAAAATGCCTGGATAGGCGTTGCCCTGCTGGCCCTCGCCTTATTGCTTTTGCCCTTTGTCGCAGGGCTCTTTGGTAACGCCTGGATTCGCATTCTGGCCTTTGCCATGCTTTACGTGATGCTCGCCCTGGGCCTGAACATCGTGGTGGGCTACGCGGGGCTGCTCGACCTTGGGTATGTGGCCTTCTATGCAGTGGGCGCCTATATGTACGCCTTATTGGCCTCGCCGCATTTGTTTGAACAGTTTGAATGGATTCGCCAGACCTTTCCCGACGGGCTACATAGCTCTATCTGGATGGTCATACCGCTTTCGGCAGCGCTTGCTGCGGTATTTGGGGTGCTCTTGGGGTTTCCGGTACTGCGGCTGCGTGGTGACTATCTGGCCATCGTCACCCTAGGGTTTGGCGAGATTATTCGCATCTTTCTCAATAACCTCAATGCGCCGATTAACTTCACCAATGGGCCGCAGGGGATCAGCAAGATCGACCCGGTCCAGATCGGAGGCATTAGCTTCGGGCGTAGCCTTGATCTGGGCTTTATCACCATACCTTCCGTACAGCTCTACTACTACCTTTTTCTGGTTCTTACAGTCGTGGTCATCGTGGTCAGCGTTCGGCTGCAAGACTCGCGCGTGGGACGCGCGTGGATGGCGATTCGCGAAGACGAGATCGCTGCGAAGGCCATGGGCATTCATACCCGCAACGTCAAGCTTCTGGCCTTTGCCATGGGCGCAAGCTTTGGCGGCGTATCCGGCGCCATGTTTGCCGCCTTTCAGGGCTTTGTCTCTCCCGAGAGCTTTGTTCTTATGGAAAGTATTGTCATTGTGGCCATGGTGGTGCTTGGCGGCATGGGTAATGTGGCCGGAGTGGTACTAGGCGCGGTGCTCTTATATGCCATCCCCGAGGTACTCAGGCTGATTGCCAAGCCCCTACAAATGGCCATTATTGGAGATGAAGTGATCGCGCCCGAGGCCCTGCGCATGCTGCTTTTTGGGCTTGCCATGGTGCTCATCATGCTTTATCGGCCCCACGGCTTTATTGGACGCCGCCATGCCTGATGCAGCATCTCTGCCGCCAGAGGGTACCCCGATTCTCAAGGCCTTTGGGGTAAGCAAGCGATTCGGTGGGCTAACCGCACTCGATGATGTTGCCATCTCTATCGATGCTGGCCAGATCTATGGGCTCATCGGCCCCAATGGCGCGGGAAAGACCACGTTTTTCAACGTAATTACCGGGCTCTACACGCCGGATGGCGGCGTTTTTCTCCTCAATGGTCAGGCCTATTCACCATCTACCGTGCACAGGGTTGCCGAGGCCGGAATCGCCCGTACCTTTCAGAACATTCGTCTTTTCGCGGAAATGACCGCGCTTGAAAATGTCATGGTGGGCCGTCATGTCCGCACCCATGGGCTGCATGCCGGCGTGATTGGTGCCGTGCTTCGCACCGCTGCGTTTAAGGCCAGCGAGGCTGCGATTAAAGATCACGCGATGCAGCTTCTGCAGTATGTCGGCATCGATCGGTATGCACAGTCGCTTGCCCGAACGCTTTCGTACGGGGACCAGCGGCGTCTTGAGATCGCAAGAGCTCTGGCCACAGAGCCTGTACTGCTCGCCCTGGATGAACCCGCCGCAGGTATGAATGCCACCGAGAAAAACGGGCTGCGCGACCTCTTGCGCAAGATACAGGCAGACGGTAAGACCATTCTTTTGATCGAACACGATGTCAAGCTCGTGATGGGTCTGTGCGACCGGGTTACGGTGCTTGACTATGGCAAGGTTATCGCCCAAGGCCTGCCCGCAGCGGTGCAGTCAGACCCCGCCGTCGTCGAGGCCTATCTGGGAACCCAGGCCCACGCATGACAAGCCCGTTTTCAGCGCCCATGGTGTCATCAGCCCCGTTTCTGCGGGTGGATTCCCTGCAGGTTCGTTACGGTGGTATTCAGGCGGTAAAAGGAATTTCTTTTGCGGTACACCAGGGCCAAACGGTGGCGCTCATCGGGGCCAATGGTGCGGGCAAGACCTCAACCCTCAAGTCCATCACCGGCCTTATTCCAAAGGCGGCAGGACAGGTCTGGTTTGAAGGCCAGGACATATCGAGCATGCCGGGCCATGCCCTGCCCGGCCACGGCCTGGTGATGGTTCCGGAAGGCAGGGGCATCTTTACCCGAATGACGATCATGGAAAACCTGCTAATGGGCACCGAGTGTCGTCGTGGCGAGGCAGCCCGCAGGGCCGAGGTGCAGGCAGATATCGAGGCGCAGTTTGTCCATTTTCCACGGCTCAAGGAGCGCCAGAAACAGCTTGCAGGTACCCTTTCGGGCGGAGAACAGCAGATGCTTGCCATGGCCCGCGCCCTTATGGCCCGGCCTCGGCTCTTGCTGCTCGATGAGCCCTCGATGGGGCTGTCGCCGATTATGGTCGATCGTATCTTTGAGGTCGTTCGCAGTATTTCACAGGCCGGTACCACTCTCTTGTTGGTAGAGCAAAACGCCCGGCTGGCCCTTCAGACAGCCGACTATGGCTATGTTCTAGAGTCGGGGCTGATCACCCAGGAGGGCACGGGGAAGTCTCTACTCGAGAGCCCTGCGGTTCGTGCTGCCTATCTCGGCGAAGAGTCGTCATGATAGGGGCATTGCCTGCGCGGTTTCGGCAGCCACGGGTGGGTCTCATTGGCTTTGGCGACGTCGGCCGCCGCATATTGGGCCAGCGCGTGGCAGCCGTAGCAAAAACCACCGGCGGCATTTTGCCGATGCGGCTTATCTGCGTGGCGCGGGGCCTATCGCGCCTCAGTCCCGAAGAGCTGGTGTCTGAAGACCCGGTACTGCTTGGCAGGGATCTCAAGGCCCGCCGCAGCCTTGCGGCACGGCAGATTCTTCTTTTCGGCTGGAACCTAGACAACCGTGCTGCCTGCCAACGACTGGCGGGCATCGTAACCCATTGGATCGCGCTCTTTCCGCCCGCAGAGGCAGGCTCGGGCCAGAGGCCTTATGAACCATCAGCCCCCTATGCCGATACCCGAAGTAAAAGGCTTGCTACTGCGATCCGAAGCAAAACCAGGCTGCGCCCCAAAGGCCCTCGGAGTGTCTACATTAGTACCACCGGGGTATACGGCAACCATCATGGAGCCTTTCTCGATGAAACCAGCCTATGCAAGACCCAACAGCCGCGTTCGCTGCGACGGCTTGATGCGGAACGCTTGTGGCGTGGCATTGGTGCGCACCGGCTGCGGGTTCCAGGAATTACTGCGGAGGATAAGCTTCCTCTAGACCGAATCCGCGCGGGGGCCAGAGTGCTTCGCCCCGAAGACGATGTCTATACCAACCATATTCATGCCGATGACCTTGCCCGCATCTGCTGGGCGGCGCTCTGGCGGGGCAGACCTGGCCGTGTTACCAACGCAGTCTGCGAGGAATCAATGCCTATGGGTGACTACTACGATGCCGTTGCCGATGCCGCAGGGGTTGCCCGACCGCCACGCCTCTCACGGGCGGAATACATGGCAGCAGTGGCCCGCGGTGAGATCAGCACCATGACCGCAAGCTTTATGCAAGACTCACGGCGGGTGCGGTCTGC